>NZ_JBOCEF010000014.1:0-91068 GCF_050586345.1 Rhodovulum sp. DZ06 | reverse complement strand
CCAGTCCCCCCGATGCCCCCCGGGCAGGGGGCGACCCCCTGCACCCCCCTTGTTTTGGTTTGGGTCGGGTTTGGCGGGCGTTGCGCGGGGGGCGTCCGGGCTTGGGGAGCGCAAGCCCCCCGCGCCGCCCGGCCGCGCCGCGCCAGGGGCGCGGCGGGCGCAGAACGCCGGTGGGGCGCTACCGAAAGGTCATCGCCTCGAACACCAGGTCGAGCAGGCGCTGGGCGACCGGGTTCAGGGGACGGTCCTTGCGGCGGATCAGCAGGTAGGGCGGGATGATGATCGAGGGGCGCACGCGCAGGGTGCTCATCCCCCCCGCATCCGCAGTGCGCAGCAGCTGCGCCATGTCGTGGCTGATGGGCGAGATCGCGTCCGAGATCTGCAGGTAGGCGATCATCACCAGCAGGGACGTGGTGTTCACGATCTCCCGCGGGGGGGAAATCTCCTGCGCCAGGAAGGCGCCTTCCACCGCCTCGCGCATCGGGGTGCCGGGGGCCTGGATCACCCAGCCATAGCCCGCGAGATCCACGAGGCTCAGCGGCGCGGGCTGGTCGAGAAGGGGATGGCCGCGGCGCACCAGGAACTCCACCACCTCGACCCGCCCGCGCATCACGTCGAAGCGGCGGGCGTCGAATTCGGGGGGCAGGCGGCAGAGGACGAAGTCGAACTCGCCTTCCGTGAGGCCGGTCATCAGGGCCTGGGTGTTGGTGACCTCCACATGCACCTCGGCGTCGCGGGCGCCTTGCTTGAGGCGCTGCACGGCAGGGACGACCGAGGCGACGGCGGCGCCGGTCACCGCGCCCACCCGCACCTCGCCCGCCCGCCCGGCGCGGAAGGCGTCGACCTCGGCGGCCGTCTCCTCCAGCTCGCGCAACAGGGCGGCGGCGCGGCGGGCCAGCACCTCGCCCAGCGGGGTGGGGCGCATGCCCTTGGGTTCGCGCACGAAGAGCTTCTCGCCCACCGCCCGCTCCACCTCGGCCAGCGCGCGCGAGGCGGCGGGCTGGGTCATCGCCAGCGCCTCGGCGGCGAGCGAGATCTGCCCGTGCCGGGCGACGGCGCGGATCAGCCGGTAATGCCGGAGTTGCAGGCGGGAGAGGAGGGCGTCCATCGGCGCGATATACCATTCCTGGAATGCAGATGCAGGGAAATCTCATTTGAAGGTTATGCCGCGGGGCGCGCATAAACCATGGCACGGACCGCGGGAGAGGTCCGGGCGGGGCGCCCCGGCGCCGCGCCGCCCAAGACGCAGCGACAAAAGAACAGGCCGCAGGGGCGCGCGCGCCCGAACCGCGGCACGGGAGGAAGACCATGAAGAAAATGCTGACCGGGCTGACCGCCCTCGCGCTCGGCGTGAGCGTTCTCGCCGCCACCGCCGTGCAGGCGGCCGACAAGGGGCTGATCGGCATCGCCATGCCCACCAAGTCCTCGGCCCGCTGGATCTCGGACGGCGAGTCCATGGTCAAGCAGTTCGAGGCCGCGGGCTACGAGACCGATCTGCAATATGCCGAGGACGACATTCCCAACCAGCTCGCGCAGATCGAGAACATGATCACCAAGGGCGTGGACGTGCTGGTGATCGCCGCCATCGACGGCACCACGCTGTCCAACGCGCTCGAGAACGCGCATTACGCGGGCATCAAGACCATCGCCTATGACCGCCTGATCCGCGACAGCGAATACGTCGACTATTACGCCACCTTCGACAACTTCAAGGTCGGGGTGCAGCAGGCGACCTCGCTGGTCGAGGGGCTGAAGGCGCGGTTCCCGGATGCGAAGCCGTGGAACGTCGAGCTGTTCGGCGGCTCGCCGGACGACAACAACGCCTATTTCTTCTATGACGGCGCGATGTCGGTGCTGCAGCCGCTGATCGACAGCGGCGAGATCAACATCGTCTCGGGGCAGACGGGCATGGACACCGTCGGCACGCTGCGCTGGGACGGCGCGGTGGCGCAGGCGCGGATGGATAACCTGCTCTCGGCCCATTACACCGACACGCAGCTGCACGGGGCGCTCGCGCCTTACGATGGCCTCTCGATCGGCATCCTCTCGTCGCTCAAGGGCGTCGGCTACGGCTCGGGCGACCTGCCGATGCCCATCGTCACCGGCCAGGACGCCGAGCTTCAGTCGATCAAGTCGATCATCGCCGGGGAGCAGTACTCCACCATCTTCAAGGACACGCGCGAGCTGGCCGGCGTGACCGTGGGCATGGTCGACGCGCTGCTGCAGGGCGGAGAGCCGAAGATCAACGACACCTCGACCTATGACAACGGCGTCAAGGTGATCCCGTCCTACCTGCTCGAGCCCGTGCCGGTGGACGGCTCGAACTACGAGAAGATCGTGATCGAGAGCGGCTACCACTCGAAGGACGATCTCTGAGGCGCACCGAAGCGCGCGGCGCGGCGGGGCCATCCCGTTCCGCGCCGCGCCGACCATCCGCCCGGCCCGCCGTCCCGGCGTCCGCGGCCTCTCCCTCCCGCGGATCGCGGGCGCGAGGGGGCGGCGGCGTGCAGGCGGACGTCCCGCGCCCCGCCCCGCTCCCTTGCGTTCGCCCGGCTTGCCCCGGGCGCGCCGGGGCGCCGGGCGCGGGACACCGCGCGGGTTTCAGGGCGCGCGGCGCCAGCCCAGCGAGAAGAGGACGCCATGGGCCACCTGCTGGAGATGCGCGGCATCACCAAGACATTCCCCGGGGTCAAGGCGCTCGACGCCGTCGACCTGAAGGTCGCCGAGGGCGAGATCCACGCCCTGGTGGGCGAGAACGGGGCCGGGAAATCCACCCTGATGAAGGTGCTGAGCGGGGTCTACCCGCACGGCGCCTACGAGGGGGAGATCCATTATGACGGCGCCCTCGCCGCCTTCGCCAGCATCCGCGAGTCCGAGGCGCGCGGGGTGATCATCATCCACCAGGAGCTCGCCCTCGCGCCGCTGCTGTCGATCGCCGAGAACCTGTTCCTCGGCAATGAGCGCCAGTCCCGCGGGGTGATGAACTGGCGCGAGACCTTCCGCGAGGCGGAGCGGCTGCTGGCGCGGGTGGGCCTGAAGGATCCGCCCGGCACGCTGGTCGAGACTATCGGCGTCGGCAAGCAGCAGCTGGTGGAGATCGCCAAGGCGCTGGCCAAGGACGTGCGGCTGCTGATCCTGGACGAGCCGACGGCGGCGCTGTCGGAGGCCGACAGCCAGGCGCTGCTGGACCTGCTGCTGGAGCTCAAGGGCCAGGGCATCACCTCGATCATCATCAGCCACAAGCTCAACGAGGTCCGGCGCGTCGCCGACACCATCACCGTGCTGCGCGACGGCGCGGCGGTGTCCACCATGGATGCGCGCGGCGGTGCGGTCTCGGAGGACCGGATCGTGCGCGACATGGTCGGGCGCGACATGACCGACCGCTACCCCGAGCGGGAGCGGCGCGCGGGCGAGCTGTTGTTCGAGGTCTCGGACTGGCGCGTCATGCACCCCGAACATGCGGGGCGCGAGGCGATCAGGGGCGTCTCCTTCGACGTCCGCGCCGGCGAGGTCGTCGGCATCGCCGGGCTGATGGGCGCGGGGCGCACGGAGCTCGCCATGTCGCTCTTCGGCCGCTCCTGGGGGCGGCACGCGGGGGGGACGGCGAAGCTGCGTGGGGCGCCTGCGGACCTCTCGACCGTGCCCGCCGCCATCGCCGCGGGGCTGGCCTACGTGACCGAGGACCGCAAGGAGCTCGGCCTGGTGCTGGACGAGACCATCCAGCGCAACGCGACCCTGGCGAACCTGCCGCGCGTCGCCTCGCCCCGCGGGGTGATCGACGAGGGGCGGGAGACGGAGGTGGCCGAGGGCTACCGCAAGGCGATGCGCATCCGCACGCCGTCGGTGTTCCAGAAGGTCGGGAACCTGTCGGGCGGCAACCAGCAGAAGGTGGTGCTGTCCAAGTGGCTCTTCACCGAGCCGGAGGTGCTGATCCTCGACGAGCCGACGCGCGGGATCGACGTGGGCGCGAAATTCGAAATCTACGGCCTGATCAACGATCTGTCCGCGCAGGGCAAGGGGGTCCTGATGATCTCCTCCGAGATGCCCGAGCTGCTCGGGATGTGCGACCGGATCTACGTCATGAACGAGGGGGCCTTCGTGGGCGAGCTGACCGCCGCCGAGGCCAGCCAGGAGCGGATCATGTCGCTCATCGTCACGGAATGAGGGGGAGGGGTCGATGACGGATGCGACCGAAAGCGGGGCCTCGCAGGGGCTGGGGGCGTATCTCGCCCGCCACATGCGCGAATACGGGCTTCTGTTCGCGCTGATCGCCATCATGGCGTTCTTCGAGGTGGTGACGGACGGGACCCTGATGCGGCCCGTGAACATCACCAACCTGCTGCTGCAGAACAGCTATATCATCATCATGGCGCTGGGCATGCTCATCGTCATCGTGGGGGGCAATATCGACCTGTCGGTGGGCTCCGTCATGGGCTTCGTCGGGGCGTTGGCCGCGGTGATGATCGTGGAATGGGACTGGCCGATGGAGGTCGCGGTGCTCGCCTGTCTCGTGACCGGCGCGGCCATCGGCGCGGCGCAGGGCTACTGGGTGGCGTATTGGAGCATCCCGAGCTTCATCGTCACGCTCGCCGGGATGCTGGTGTTCCGGGGCCTGTCGCTGTGGCTCCTGGAAGGGCAGTCCGTGGGCCCGTTCCCGCGCGAATTCCAGGCGCTGTCGACCGGGTTCATCCCCGACCTTGCGGGCAAGGACGGCGCGCCCTGGCTGGCGGAGATGCTGGGCGAGCGGCGGGTGAACGCCACCGCCATGGCCGCGGGGGCCATCGCCGCCGGGCTGGTGGTCTGGTCGGGGCTGAAGAAGCGCGCCGCCGACCGCGCCTACGGCATCACGGGCGAACCCGCGGCCTTCTTCTGGGTCCGCACCGCCATCGTCGCCGGGGCGATCCTGTTCCTGATGTTCAAGCTCGCCACCTTCCGCGGCATCCCCAACGTGATGGTGACGATGGCGGTGCTGGGGGCGATCTATGTCTTCGTCACCGAGCGCACCGTCACCGGGCGGCGCATCTATGCGCTGGGCGGGAATGAGAAGGCCGCCAAGCTCTCGGGCGTGCGGACCGAGCGGCTCAAGTTCCTGACCTTCGTCAACATGGGGCTTCTGGCCGCCATCGCCGGGCTGATCTATGCCGCGCGCCTCAACACCGCGACGCCCAAGGCGGGCTTCGCGCTGGAGCTCGACGTCATCGCCGCGGTGTTCATCGGCGGCGCCTCGATGTCCGGCGGCGTGGGCAAGGTGGTCGGCGCGGTCGTCGGGGCCTTCATCATGGGGGTTCTGAACAACGGCATGTCGATCATGGGCATCGGCATCGATTACCAGCAGATCATCAAGGGGCTGGTGCTCCTCGCCGCGGTGATCTTCGACGTCTACAACAAGCAGAAGCAGGGCTGAGCCATGACCACCGCAGACGGCCCCGTCCCGCGCAAGGCCGGGGCGCGCAGCATCGCCATCGTCGGCGTGGGCAAGATCGCCCGCGACCAGCACATCCCAACCATCGCGACGGGCGAGGATTTCGCCCTCCTCGCCGCCGCCAGCCGCAACGCCGTGGTCGGCGACGTGGAATGCTTCGAGACCCTCGAGGCGCTTCTCGCCGCCCGGCCCGACGTGGAATGCGTCTCGCTCTGCACGCCCCCCCAGGTGCGCTACGCCGACGCAAGGCGGGCGCTGGAGGCGGGGCGGCACGTGATGCTCGAGAAACCCCCGGGCGCGACGCTGGCCGAGGTGCAGGACCTCGCGGCGCTGGCCGGGGCGCAGGGCGTGACCCTGTTCGCCACCTGGCATTCGCGCCATGCCGCGGCGGTGGAGGCGGCGAAGGCCTGGCTTGCGGCCCGCGAGGTCCGCGGGGTCGAGATCACCTGGAAGGAGGATGTCCGCCGCTGGCACCCCGGGCAGGAGTGGATCTGGGAGCCGGGCGCCATGGGCGTGTTCGACCCGGGCATCAACGCGCTCTCGATCCTCACCGCCATTCACCCGCGGCGGCTGCACCTGGCCTCGGCCGACCTCTATTTCCCCGAGAACCGCGGCACGCCCATCGCCGCCGACCTGGCGTTCCACGACCCCGCCGGACACCCCGCCACGGCCGCCTTCGACTGGCGGCAGGAGGGGGACCAGACCTGGACCATCCGCTTCGACACCGACGCCGGGGAGGCGCTCCTCTCCGATGGCGGCGCCCGCTTCACCGCGGGGGGCGAGACCGTCTTCGCCGGACCCGACCATGAATATGCCGGCCTCTACGCCCGCTTCGCCGAACTGATCGCGGCGGGGGCGTCCGAGGTCGACCTCTCGCCCATGATCCATGTCGCCGACGCCTTCACGCTCGGCCGCCGGATCGTGGTCGATCCCTTCCATTTCTGAGCCCCCGGAGGCCCAAGTGACCGTACCTCTCACCGGCATCCTGCCCGTCGCCCCGACGCCCTTCCTCGAGGACGGCGCCCTCGACCCCGAGGGCATGACCCGCGTCATCGACTGCATGATCGACCAGGGCGTCGACGCCATCTGCATCGCCGCCAATTACTCGGAACAGTTCGTGCTGTCGGACGAGGAACGCGCGCAGATGATGCGCGTGTCCCTTGAACACAACGCGGGCCGCAAGCCGATCATCGTCACCATCTCCCACTTCCACACCGCGCTGGTGGTGGAGCGCGCCAGGGCCGCCGAGGCCATGGGCGCGAGCATGGTGATGATGATGCCCCCCTATCACGGCGCGGGCCTGCGGGCGGACGAGGCGGGGATCCTGGAGCATTTCCGCGCCGTCTCGGACGCCATCTCGATCCCGATCATGGTGCAGGACGCGCCGCTCTCGGGCGTGGCCCTCTCGGTGCCGCTTCTGGCGAAGATGGCGCGGGAGATCGAGAACGTCTCCTACTTCAAGCTCGAGATGCCCTTCGCCGCCGACAAGCTCGCCGCGCTGATCGAGGCGGGTGGGGAGGACATCCTCGGCCCCTTCGACGGAGAGGAAGCCGCGACGCTGCTGGCCGACCTCGACGCCGGCTGCACCGGGACCATGACCTCGGCCATGTTCCCCGAGAAGATCCGGCCCATCGTCATGTCCCACCTGGCCGGGGACCATGACGCCGCGCTGGCGCAGTGGACGCGCTGCCTGCCGCTGATCAACCACGAGAACCGGCAATGCGGGCTGCGGGCCTGCAAGGCGGTGTTCAAGGAGGGCGGCGTGATCAAGTCGGACCATGTGCGCCACCCGCAGCGCCCGATGTCCGAGCGCACCCGCGCGCGGCTCCTGCAGCTGGCCCGCGATCTCGACGTCCTCGCGCTGACCTGGGGGAAATGAGCATGAGCTGGACCCCGAAAGGCGCGCACCTGGTGGCCGGGGACTGGGTGGCGGAGGGCGCGCGTTTCGCTTCCGCCCCCGTCCATGGCCCCGCCCATACCTTCCACGCCGGGACGCCCGCGCTGGCGGACCGCGCCATGCAGGCCGCCGAGGCCGCGTTCGAAACCTATGGCCGCAGCGACGCGACGCTCCGCGCCGCCTTCCTCAACGCCATCGCGGAGCAGATCGAAGCCCGCGCCGCCGCGATCACCGAGATCGGCTGCCAGGAGACCGGCCTGCCCGAAGCGCGCCTCCAGGGCGAGCGGGGCCGCACCACCGGCCAGCTGCGCCTCTTCGCCGAGCATATCCTGAAGGGCGATTACCTCGACCAGCGCCACGACGCGGCGCTGCCCGACCGCGCGCCCCTGCCGCGGCCCGAGCTGAAGATGATCCAGCGGCCCATCGGCCCGGTGGCGGTGTTCGGCGCCTCGAACTTCCCGCTGGCGTTCTCGACCGCCGGGGGCGACACCGCCTCGGCCCTCGCCGCGGGCTGCCCGGTGGTGGTGAAGGGCCACCCGGCGCATCCCGGAACGGGGGAGATCGTGGCCGAGGCCATCGCCGCCGCCGCCCGCGCCTGCGGGATCGATCCGGGCGTCTTCTCTCTGATCCAGGACGACGGCATCGCGGTGGGCGTGGCGCTGGCCGAGCATCCGCTGACCGCGGCCGTGGGCTTCACCGGCTCGCTCCGCGGGGGTCGGGCGCTGTTCGACATCTGCGCGCGCCGCCCCAGCCCGATCCCGTTCTTCGGAGAGCTGGGGAGCGTGAACCCGATGTTCCTGCTGCCCGCCGCGCTGGGCGCGGATGCGGCGGGGCTGGGGCAGGGCTGGGCCGCCTCGCTGACCATGGGCGTGGGGCAGTTCTGCACCAACCCCGGCGTCGCCGTGGCGCTCGCGGGCGCGGATGCCGACGCCTTCGCCGCATCCGCCGCCGCGGCCCTCGGTGAGTCTTCACCCGCCCCGATGCTGACCGAGGGCATCGCCGAGGCGTATCGGTCGGGCCGCGCGGCCCTCTCCGGCGCCCCCAACGTCGAGGCGCTGCTCGACGCCCCCTGCACGGCGCGCGAGGGCGCCCCCGCGCTGCTCAAGGTCTGCGCCGCCGATTTCATCGCCGACCCGGCGCTGGCGCACGAGGTGTTCGGCCCCGTGGGCCTGCTGGTCATCGCGCAAGACATGGAGGAGGTCGAGGCGCTGGCCCGCAGCCTCTCGGGCCAGCTGACCGCTACGCTCCACATGACCGATGCGGACATGGCGGAGGCCGCGCGCCTCCTGCCGATCCTCGAGCGCAAGGCGGGGCGGATCCTGGCCAACGGCTTCCCCACCGGGGTCGAGGTCGCCGACGCCATGGTCCATGGCGGGCCATACCCGGCGAGCACCAATTTCGGGGCCACCTCGGTCGGCACGCTTGCAATCCGCCGCTGGCTGCGGCCCGTGTGCTTCCAGAACATGCCCGCCGGGCTGTCCCCGTTCTGACCTGCCCCAATCCGATCTGCTGAAAGGCGCCCATGGCCATCATCCACGACGACCGCATCTGCGCCCTCGGCGAAGGGCCGCTCTGGCACCCGGAACGGCAGGAGCTGTTCTGGTTCGACATCACCGGCAGGCGCCTGCTGTCCCGCGGCGGGCAGGGCGCGCGGGACCGGGCGCTGCCCGAGATGAGTTCCGCCGCCGGCTGGGTCGACCGCGACACGCTGCTGGTCGCCACCGAGACCGGCCTGCGCCGCCACGACATCGACAGCGGCGAGAGCGAGGAGGTGGCGAAGCTGGAGGCGGGCGACCCCGTCACCCGCTCCAATGACGGGCGGGCCGACCCGATGGGCGGCTTCTGGATCGGGACCATGGGCAAGCGGGCCGAGCGCGGCGCGGGGGCGATCTATCGCTTCTACAAGGGGCGGCTGGAGAAGCTGTTCGCGGAGATCTCCATCTCCAACGCCATCTGCTTCAGCCCCGACGGGCGCACCGCCTATTTCACCGACACGCCGACGCGGCGGGTGATGGCGCAGGCGCTGGACGAAGACGGCTGGCCCGAGGGCGCGCCCGAGGTGGCGGTGGACCTGCGCGGCGCCGGGCCGGGGGGCGCGGACCTCTACCCCGACGGCGCGGTGACGGATGCCGAGGGGTTCCTGTGGATCGCCCAGTGGGGCGCGGGCCGCGTCGCCCGCCACGCCCCGGACGGGCGGTTCGACCGGGCGGTTTCGGTCGGCGGGCGCCATGCCTCGTGCCCCGCCTTCGGGGGCGAGGGGCTGCGGACCCTGTTCGTGACCACGGCGACCGAAGGCATCGAGGCCCCGGATGCGGCGCAGGGCGTGCTCTACGCCGCCGATCCCGGCGTGGCGGGCCGCCCCGAGCCGCGGGTGATCCTGTGAGCGACGCGCCCGGCGTCGCGGCCCCCTTCGGCGAGGCCCCCTCCGGCCCCGTCCAGCGCATCGCGCTTGAAGGCGGCGGGCTGCGCCTGGGGCTGCTGACCTGGGGCGCCACGGTGCAGGACCTGCGCCTCGAGGGCGTCCCGCACCCCCTGGTGCTGGGGGCCGAGACGCTGGCGCCCTACCTTGGGCCGTTCTCGAACATGGGCAACCTCGTCGGCCGCTTCGCCAACCGCATCGGCGGCGCGCGGCTGGAGATCGACGGCCGCGCCCACGCGCTCGACCGCAATTTCCGCGGGCGGCACATCCTGCATGGCGGGGCCGGGGGCTCGGGCGCGCAGGTCTGGCGGATCGAGGGGACGACGCCCGCCTCCGCCCGCCTGTCGCTGCACATGCCCGACGGGCACATGGGCTTTCCCGGCGCGCTGGACGTGACGGCGGCGTTCTCGCTCCCCGGGGACGGGGTGATGCGGATCGAGATGGAGGCGCGCACCGACGCCCCCACCCCCTGCAGCTTCGCCCATCACGGCTATTTCACCCTCGATGGCGAGGCGGATGCCCGCGGCCAGCGCCTGCGCATCGACGCCGAACACGTGCTGGAGGTGGACGAGGACCTGGTGCCCACCGGCCGCCTGCTCCCGGTCGCCGGAACGCGCTTCGATTTCCGCGCGGCGCGCGATCTCGGCCCCGCTGGCTTCGACGTCAATTTCTGCCTGCGGCCCGGCGAGGGCCTGCGCGAGGTCGCGGCGCTGACCGGCCGCACGGGGGTGGAGATGCGCCTCGCGACCGACGCGCCGGGGCTGCAGCTTTATGACGGCGCGCACCTGCCGCCCGAGCCGGGCCTGGCTGGGCGCCGCTACGGCCCCCATGCGGGCGTGGCGCTCGAGGCGCAGTCCTGGCCGGACGCGCCCTCGCATCCCCATTTTCCCAATTCCATCCTCCGTCCGGGACAGGTCTGGCGGCGGGTGGTGGAGCACCGATTCTCGGCCCCGACCCGCATCGGCTGAGGCGCGATTCGAAGGCTCGGCGGGGGGCGAGAGAGGCGCGGATTTCTCCCCGCCCGCCCCGTCCCCTCAGATGGGGTGGGCGGCAAGAAACCGCGACGGGCGCCGGGTGTCCGGACGCCGCGTCGTCTCGCACCACGGAGGTCACGGTCTCCGCCGTTTCGTGCGAGAGTCCGCCAAGACAGCTGACGCGAGGTCTTGAAGGACATGTCCGTTTTCGCAGTCCTGAAGGGACCGGGTCAACGCGACAGCAAATATGTATTTCGAATAAGATGAACATCACTGCAACGGTATGAATGAAATGCAATCGTGGGACGAGTCCGCTGCGCCGCAGCTTCTCCCCCGGTGGGTGATGTGACGGCGCGTCGCAGCCGCGGCGGGCGCCGGGCGCTGCGCCGCCGGGCGACCGGCGGGGCGCCGGCGTCGCCTGGTGCGCGAAACAGGTCCCCCGTTCCGAAAGCGGATCCGAATCGCTGCACGCGGGGCCGTGCGGCGGCGCGATTCCCCCGCCCGGATCGCCGTGTTAACGGACCCCGGTTCCCTAAACTGCGCCCCGCCGCGCCGCGCGGGGCGACAACGCGCCCCCTGCGCAGCCGCCCCCGCGCGCGGCAGGGTGCGCGCCAACGGATTTCCCACGAGAGGATTGAGGGCATGGCAAGCGGTGCGGTCCTGCGGATCGGGGGCGGACACGAGGTCCCCATCGACACGCCCGACGCAACGACGCTCCTGGAGCGGGTCGAGGCGAAGATCGCGGCGGGCGAGAGCTTCGCCGTGGCCACGATCAACCTCGACCACGTGGTCAAGCTGCAGCGCGACCCGGGCTTCCGCGCGGCCTATGCGGCGCAGACCTTCGTGGTCGCCGACGGCAACCCGATCGTGTGGACCTGCAAGCTGGCGGGCACACCGGTCAGCCTCACCCCCGGCTCGGAACTGGTCGAGCCGCTCTGCGCCCTCGCCGCCCGCATGGGGGTTCCCGTCGGCCTGCTCGGCTCGACGCAGGAGGTGCTGGACCAGGCCGCCGAGACGCTGGAACTGCGCCACCCCGGGCTGAAGGTGGTCGCCCGGATCTCTCCTCCCTTCGGGTTCGAGCCGGAGAGCGCGCAGGCCGACGCCTGCCTCGACGCGCTGGCCGCTTCGGGCGCCCGGCTGTGCCTGCTGGCGCTCGGCGCCCCGAAGCAGGAGCGGCTGGCGGCGCGGGGCGTGGCGCGGGTCCCGGCGACGGGGTTCGTCTCGGTCGGCGCGGGTGTGGATTTCATCGCAGGCGCCCAGGTGCGCGCCCCCGCCTGGGTGCGCAGGATCGCCATGGAGTGGCTGTGGCGGATGCTGAGCAACCCCGGGCGGCTGGCGAAGCGCTACGCCCAGTGCGCCGCGGTGCTGCCGGGCCTGTTCCTGCGCGCGGCGGCGGCGAAGAAGGGCTGACCGCGGCAGGGCGAACCGGGCGGCGCAACGGGATGTTAACCCTGGTCTGCTAGTCAGAAGCTCCGAACATCGAACAGATCTGTTTGCCGAGACCGCCGACGGGCCCCCGCCCGCCGGCGGTTTTTGCATGCGTAGCAAGGGGAGCATGTTCCATGCCCAGCAATCTCACCCATCCCGGGGCCGACGGCCCCGCGGTCACCTTCGCCCCGGTCACCCCGAGCGACGGCGCCGACCTGCCGGGCGGCGCGGCGCGGGCGATCTTCGTGGGCGGCGCCGGCGACGTGGTGCTGCGCGGGCCCGACGGGGTCGAGGCGACCTTCTCCTCGGGCGCGGGCCAGTATCACCCGGTGCGCGCCGTGCGCGTGCTGGCCACCGGCACCACCGCCACCGGCATCGTCGCGCTGTTCTGAGCGCGCGGCGCAGCACGAGCGGACGGCCCCACGGCCCGGCGCGACGCCGGGCCGTTTCGCGTCTCGGGCCCTGGGGAGGGCGGGCGGCGGAAAAAGGGGGCGCGGCGCCCGGGCCGTCAGCGCGCGCGCAGCGCGTTGCGGATCCGGCGGCGCAGGCCGAGGAGCTGCTTCACGACCGGCAGGGATTTCCACGCCGCCTGCGGGGCGACGTCGGTGTCCGACAGGCGCTGATAGGCCATGCTGGGCGAGAAGCTGAGCCCGGCGAGGTCGGGACGCGCCCGGCGGAACCAGCAATAGGCCCCGTCGACATGCATCGGCCCGCCCGCGGGGTCGCCGCCCTTGCGGGCCGCCATCGCCGCCAGGTAGTCGGCGCAGTCCGCGATGGCCGCCCCGCGCAGGGCGATGCAGTGGGTGGTCATCATCGGCTCGTCCGGCGCAAGGCGCAGCGGCGTCGGCGCGGCGGCGGAGGGGTCCGGCAGCGGCGAGCCGCCATGCAGGAACGCGAAGGGCTCCGCGTCCAGGATCGCCATGTAGGCGTCCGCATTGGCCATGAAGGCGTTGGAGAAGTTGAGGTCGTCCTCGAGGATCAGCACCGAGGCGAGCCCGTCCGCCCGCGCCTCCTCCAGGATCGACAGGTGGGACATGAAGCAGCCATGCGCGCCGACCGAGGGGAACTCGCCCGGCCCGTCGGGGCGGATGGCGGCGAAGAGGCGCACGCCGGGCGTGTCGAACGTCAGGCCGATGCGCCCGAGCTGCCCGGCCATCTCCGCCCGCCGGTCGGTGCGCGAGGCGAGGTTGATGATGTAGATCCGCTCGAAGCGCTGGAGGAGCGCGGCGCCGATGCTCATGCGGAAAATCCCTTTGCCTTCAATGTCCCCGGGCCCCGGCGGCGCCGGTCAGCGCCCGCGGGTCCAGTCGGCCGAACCATCGCCGAACCGCACCGCGAGGGCCACGGACACGTAGACGCAGAACGCCAGCGGCGCCGAGGCGAGGAGGCGCAGCTTGTCGCCCGTCCCCGCGGCGCCGTGGCTTTCATTGGCCATCAGCTCGGGGAATTTCTCGCGCACCTCGGCCACGCCGCGGTCCTGGCGGCGGCGCACCTTCACCAGCGCGGCGAAGCCCTCGACCATCGGCCAGACGTAACCGAAGGGGACCTCCTCGCGTTCCCCGGGGGCGAAGTTGAGGCGCGCGAAGGTGTCGTCCGAGATGATGTCCGCCCATTCCCCCCAGCGGCCGCGCCCGGCGCGGTTCATGGCGAAGAGGCCCGCGCCCACGCAGCCCGCGGTGACGAACGGGAGCCGCCGCCACAGGTCGGCGTAGCGCCGGGTGACCCAGGTCTTCGCCGGGGCGATCTCGATCACCCCCGTGGCGTAGCGCGGCTCGGGCCGGTCCAGCGCGGCCCAGAGGGCGGCGAGCAGGCCGGGGCGGCAGATCACGTCGGCGTCGAGATAGACCAGCGCCCGCCCCGAGGCCGCCGCCTCGCCCTCGTTCAATGCGTTGAGCTTGCCGCCGCGTTCGATGTCGAGGACGGTCAGCGTCCAGCCCCGGGCGGCGAAGCGGTCGGCGTAGCCGCGGGCGGTCGGCACGGTGCCGTCGGTGCAGGCGTTGGCGGCGACGATGACTTCCGTGCCCGGGCCGCCGAGGTCCGGGCCGTCCAGGGCCTCGTCCGCGGGCTGGGCCAGCAGCGCCTCGAGGCAGGGCGCGATCCAGCCGTCCTCGTTGTTGGCGGGGATGATGACGCTCAGCCGGGTCATCGCTGCGCCCCCTTGTACTCGATGATCCGCGCGCGCTCGCCCCGCGCCTTGCCGCGGTGATAGCGGAGGGCGCCGAGGGCCTCCCAAGGTTTGCCAAGCATCACCAGCGCGCCATAGAGCAGCGCGTGCGGCCAGGGGTCCCCATGGGCGCCGCGCCGCCAGCGGGCGACCTTCAGCGCCATGGCGGGGTAGGCGAGCAGGCCGAGCAGCGCGGCGATCCAGAAGGGCGGCCAGACGAGCCCGAGCAGCGCGCAGCCGAGGATCCCGGCGGGCACGGCGAGGCCCCAGAACCAGATCCGCTTCGCCTCGCGCGCGTTGTAACGGTCGGGCGCGGCGCCGAAGCGGTCGGCGCCCTCGGCGAAGGCCCAGCCCGCGCGCTCGGTGCGCTTGAAATGCTGGGACCAGGCGGTCATGGCGGCGTCGTGCAGCGTCATCTCGGCGTCGAGGCGGCGGATGCGCCAGCCGGCGGCGCGCAGGCGGCGGTTCAGCTCCGGCTCCTCGCCGCAGATGAAGCCCGGGTCGAAGCCCGAGACGGCGTGGAACGCGTCGGCGCGGTAGAGCGCGTCGCCGCCGATGGCGTCGGCGAGGCCCACGGGCGTGTTCCACTCCATGTCGCACATGCGGTTGAAGATGCTGGCCCCCGGGTGCATCTCGCGCCGCCGCCCGGCGGTGGCGGCGAGGGTCGGGTCCTCCTCCAGCGCGGCGCGGGCCTTCGGCAGCCAGCCCTCGTCCAGCACCGCGTCGCCGTCGACGAACTGGATCAGCGCCGGGGGGGAGGGCAGGGCGGCGAGGGCGGCGGCCCCGGCGTTGCGGGCCTTGCCGGCGGTGAACCCGTCCGAGGTGTCGAGATGCACGACCTGCACGCCGAGCTCCTCGGCGGTCGCCACGCTGTCATCGGTCGAGCCGCTGTCGACATAGACCATCGGCCCGATCGCCCCGGCATCGGCCAGCGCCCGGGCGCGCGTCAGGCAGGCGCGCAGCCGCGCGCCCTCGTTGCGGCCGATGGCGACGAGGCCGATGACCGCGTCGCGCGGCAGGGGGACGCCGGGCGCGGTCATCGCGCGTGCGCCCGGCGGGGGGCGAGGGGCGGGGCGGGTCGGATCATGGCGCGTCTGGTCCGTTCGAGTCGCGATCAGGAGGGGGCGTCGGGGCCGCGGTCAGCCGCCGCGGCGGCCGCGGGCCGATTGCCCGCCGCCGCGCGGGCCGTCGGGGTCCTCGTCCGGGCCGCCGGGCCGGGGGCCGCGCACGCCGCCGCCGCCGAGGCCGGGGCGCACGGGGCCGTCCGGGGCGGCGCCGGCGCGGCGCGGCGCCGAGCCGCCGGGGCCGGGGCGCACGGGGCCGCTGCGCGGGACGGGGGCGGCGGCGTAGGGGCCGGGCCGCATCTCCTCGCGCTCGGCCGCCGTGGCATGGGATCGGGCGGCCTCGGGGCCGCGATAGGCGCCGGGCGCGCGCGGGGCCGGCTCGGCCGTCCAGGCGGCTGGGGCGGGCGGCGCGGCGGCGGGCGGCGCGGGCGGCGGCGCGGCTGCGGGGCCGGGGGCGTCCCCGGGGGCGCCGCCGGGTTCGGGCGCGGTGCGGCGGGCGGGGCGCGCATCCTCGTGGTCGGCCTGCATCTGCGGGCCGAAAAGCGGGTCCTCCAACGCCTCGGCCTCGGCCTCGACCTCCCCCGCGCGGCGGGCGGCGCGGGCCTGGCGCAGCGCCTTGTCGCGGCGCGCGCGCCATTCGTAATTGCCCAGCAGCGCGCCCGCGAGCAGGAAGGTCACCGGCGTCAGCCCGGCGTTGGGCAGAAGGTCGAGCAGGTTCATCGCCAGCATCAGGCTGATCGCGGCGGTCTCCCAGCCCATGTCCTCGTCCTTGCGGCGGCGCCAGATCATCAGCACCGGCAGGCAGAGAAGGCCGAAGCGGGCGATGTATTCATACCAGCCGCCCGAGGTGATCACGATGGTCCAGTAGCCGTCGGTCACGCCGGTGTCGACGTTCCAGGCCTCGGTGTTGAAGTAGCGGTTGCGGCCCAGCCCGCCCCAGCCGAACAGCGGGCGCTGCATGGCCTTGTTGATCAGCCGGTCCTCGGACTGGAAGCGCACCCGCATGGAGCCTTCCTTGCCCACCGCCGCGGCGGCCGACAAGATCTTCTGGGTCGGCACCAGCCCGCCGCCGCGCAGCGCCGGGTAGCCGATGGCGAGCAGCGCGCAGAGCGCGGCGATGGTGAGCTGCGTGCGCCGCCCGGCCATGAAGGCGATCGCCCCGAGGAACGCGCCGCTGACCACCGCGCCGATCGACTTGGTGATCAGCAGCGTCACGGTCATCGCCATCGCCACCAGCCCGGCATGGGCCTCCAGGCCCTCCCGCCGCTGCTTCCTGCGCATCGCCTTCCACCAGGCGATGGCGGCGATGAAGCCGACGCCCGCCATCATCGCGGTGACCAGCCCGTTGGGCAGGAACACCACCGGGCGGAAGCCGCCGTAGCGCACGGTCTGGGCGAAGTCGTGCTGGAAGAAGCCGTAGAAGATGTTGTGCAGCTGCGGCGAGAAGCGGACCTCGAACGCCATCAGCAGCGCGTAGCCCAGCATCGCGATGACCACCACCTTCACCAGCGCGGCGTGGTGGGCCGGGGCGAACAGGTACCGGCGCGCCAGCAGCAGCGGCAGCACCGCAAGCAGCGCGCGCTGCACCCCCGAGAGGTTGTCGTACATGGTCATGCCGCGGATCGCCTGGTCGCCCGCGACCACCGGGTCGGTGTTCTGCAGCCCCGAGAGCATCGGGCCGCTGACCGACATCGCCAGCAGGACGATGACGACGGGCGAGGCGGGCAGCCAGCCGGGCAGGGCCTCGGCCGTCTTCGCCTTCGCGCCGCGGCGCGCCCCCGCCGGCGCGCCGGGCGCCCCGATCGGACCCGCCCCCGGCGCGTCCCGGCGCCGGCGCACCATCATGCGCACGCCGAACAGCGCATAGAGCAGCGCCGTCAGCGTCGGCAGCACGTCCTTGTTGATGTTCGGCAGGGCGGGTAGCGCGTAGCCGACCCGCTCGGGCAGCAGCAGCAGGCCCGCCAGCAGGCCCCAGGCGATCGCCTCGTGCACCGGCATGCGCTTGAACATCCTGTGCATGACCAGCGGCCAGGAGAACAGGACGAGATAGGCGACCGTCGACCCCATCTCAGCGCGCGTCCCGGTCCTGGGCGCCCAGCAGGCAGCGCCGGGTGAAATCCGCCGCGAAGCCCGGCGCGACGGGCGAGCGCCGCCCGCGCAGGCGCCGCTGCGCCGCGCCGACGAAGATCCCCAGCAGCTTCAGCGCCGCCGCGATCCGCGCCGTGACGCGGCCGTGGTTCTTCTCGAAATACCGCAGCCAGGAATGGAACCAGTAGGCGGGCGTGCGCCGCCGCGTCTCCTCGCCGCCGCCGACGATGCCGGTGGCGCCGCCCGCGTCGTGCAGCACCCGCGCGTCCGGGACGTGCCACATCTCCCAGCCCGCGCGGTGGGCCTTGAGCATGTAGTCGATCTCTTCGAAATAGAGGAAGTAATCCTCGTCCATCCCGCCGATCTCGGCCAGCATCTCGGCCCGCACCATCATGCAGGCGCCCGACACCCAGTCGGCGCGCGCGGGCGCGTCGCTGTCGGGGATCAGCACCGGCCAGCGGTTCATGAAGACGCCGAGCCCGGTGCCGCGGGCGAACTCGCCCATCGGGGTGGGGAAGCGGAACGCGCCCGACCAGCTCGAGCCGTCGGGGTTCTCGAGGCGCACGCCCGCGACGCCGGCCCGCGGCGTCTCGGCCAGGAAGGCGGCGAGGCGGCGCACCGCGCCGGGGCGCACCATGGCGTCGGGATTGAGGAGGAGCACCGCGTGCGGCTCCCACCCGAGATCCCCCAGCGCGGCGAAGGCCAGGTTGTTGCCCGCGGCGAAGCCGCCGTTGACGGGCGAGCGGATCAGCCGGACCCAGTCCGGGGCGCCGAGGCGTTCGAGATGGGCGGCGAGCCTGTCGGCGTCCGCGTCCGGCGAGGCGTTGTCGACGATCAGCACCGCGGCGTTGGCGAAGCCCGAAAGCTCCTCGACCAGGGCGGGCAGCTGGGCGGCGACGAGATCTGCGGTGCGGTAGCTGACGATCGCGACGGCGATGTTCTGCTCTTCGGCGGCGCGGGGAAAAGTCATGTGCGTGAAGAAAGGCCTGAGATGGTGTCTCGGGACCGTCGCGGCGAAACGGCCGCGCGGCGATCGCGGCACTATAGGCGGGCGGGGGGCGTTCACCAAGCGTCCCCGCTGCGCGCCTTCGTCTCAGCCGCCCGCGGGCTTCGCAGGCCGCCGCGACGCGCGCCCCGGCCCTCTCTCCACCGCGCCCGCATTCGCGCCGGTTTCCGCGCCGCCTGCGCCGCCCGTCCGTCCGGATGCGCGCGCGGGCCCTGCAAGCGCGCCGGGCGCCTGACCGAACGGGATGCGCGGACGCGCCGCACAGGCGCCCGGGCGCGCCTACGGTACTTTCCGCCCACCACTTTTCCGGGACCCGGCGCCCCTCGTTTCCTCCGCCCCGGCCGGGACCGCGCGCGGGCCGCGGCGCGGTCCGCGCGGCCCCGCCGGGCCCCCGTCCGGGGCGGCCCCCCGGGGGCGCGCGGTCCCGGCGCGGGACGGCGGCGCGGGACGGCGGCGCAGAGGGTCCCCAGCATCGATTTCGAGGAGCCGCATGCGCGACGTCTTTCCCAAACTGATGGATCTCATGAATGCGCGGGAGCGCCGGCGGTTCTGGCTCCTGATGGTCATGATCCTGGTCATGGCCTTCTCGAACATGGTCGGCGTCGCGGCGATCATCCCGTTCCTCGCGGTGCTGGGCGATCCGTCGATGATCGAGACCGACAGCCGCCTCGCCTGGCTCTATGACGCGGGCGGCTTCACCGACACCCAGGGCTTCCTGATGACCCTCGGGATCGCGGTCTTCGTGGTCTACCTGCTGTCGATCCTGATCCGCATGGTCACCGCCTACGCGCTGCAGCGCTACGCGGCGATGCGGATGTTCACCATCTCCACCCGGCTGCTGGAAGGCTACCTGCACCAGCCCTACACTTGGTTCCTGTCGCGCCACAGCGCGGACCTGTCCAAGGTGATCCTGACCGAGGTCGGCCAGGTCGCCTCGGCGCTGCTGCGCCCCAGCCTGAACATGATCGCCAACGGCGCGGTGGCGCTGTTCCTGCTCAGCCTCATGGTCGCGGTGAACCCCTGGGCGGCGCTGATGATGTTCGCCGTGCTCGGCATCGGCTACGGCCTCGTCTTCGCCTTCGCCCGCCGCACCATGAAGCGCATCGCGGGCCAGCGGCTCGAGGCGAACCAGCGCCGCTTCCGCGTCACCCAGGACGGCCTCGCCGGGATCAAGGAGATCAAGGTCCTCGGCCTCGAGGACGCCACCCAGCGCCGCTTCGCCAAGCCCGCCAAGGTGTTCTCGGACACCATCTTCATCGAGAGCGCGATCGGCGAGCTGCCGCGCCACCTGCTCGAGGGCATCGCCTTCGGCGGCATGATGGCGGTGATCCTGGTGCTGATGGCGATGGCCGAGGCGGGGGGCGAGGCGCTGATCACGGTGCTGCCCGTCGCCGGCCTCTACGCCGTCGCGGGCGCGCGCCTCGCGCCCGCGCTGCAGGCGGTCTATCGCGGCATCAACCAGATCCGCTTCTTCATCCCCGCGCTCAACGAGGTCCATGCCGACTTCATGGGCACGCGGTTCGAGCATCGCCCCGAGGGCGAGCCGTTCTCGAAGCTGCGCGAGGCGCTGGTCCTCAAGGACGTGACCTACGGCTATCCCGGGGCCGACCGCCCGGCGCTGCAGAACCTGTCGATGACCATCCCCGCGGGGTCGAGCGTGGGCATCGTCGGCGGCACCGGCGCGGGCAAGACCACGGCGATGGACGTGATCCTGGGGCTGCTGAGCCTCGAGCACGGAACGCTGGAGGTCGACGGGCGGGTGGTGGCCTCGGACGCCGACCGCCGGGCCTGGCGGCGGCGCCTGGGCTACGTGCCCCAGCAGATCTTCCTGACGGACGAGAGCGTGGCCGAGAACATCGCCTTCGGCGAGAAGCCCGAGGACATCGACATGGCGCGCGTCGAGGCGGCGGCGAAGATGGCCGCGCTGCACGACTTCGTGGTCTCGGACCTGCCCGAGGGCTACCGGACGCCGATCGGCGAGGGCGGGGGGCGGCTTTCGGGCGGCCAGCGCCAGCGCATCGGCATCGCCCGCGTGCTCTACCGCAACCCGGACGTGCTGATCCTCGACGAGGCGACCTCGGCGCTGGACAACCTGACCGAGCGGGCGGTGATGGAGGCGATCAGCGATCTCGGCGCCGACAAGACCGTGATCATGGTCGCGCACCGGCTGTCGACCGTGCGCAACTGCGACACGATCTTCCTGCTCGAACATGGCCGCGTCGCCGCCCAGGGCACCTATGACGAGCTGGTCGCCGGCAACGAGGTGTTCCGCGACATGGCCCGCGACATGGGCTGAACACGGGCCGCGACATGGGCTGAACCAGGGCCGCGCCGGGGGCGGGCGCGGCCCGGGACGCCGGATCGGGTCGCCGGATCGGGACGCCCGGGGATCGGGGGTCCCGGGGGCCGGGCCAGGGGCGGGGCGGGGCGTCCCGCGCCCGCGGTCCGGCGGCGCTTTCCGCGCCCCGGCCTTGCCCTGCGTCCCCCGGCGCACGACCTGTCCCCGGGGGGAGACCCGCGGGCCGCCCGCCCGCCGGCGCCATCTTCCCGCCCATGTCGCCGGGCAGGGCGGGAGGCGGGTCCCCCGCCCGACTCCGTGCCGGGGACGCCGCCCCGCAGGACGCCACGCCCGGGACGCCGCGCCGGATCAAGGCGGCGCGCCCCGAGAACGAGGAGACCCAGATGCACCCGAGACCCGCGAAGGCCCTGACCCTCGCCGCAGGGGCGCTGGCCGCCGCCGCCGCCCTCGCCGCCCCGTCCGGCGACGCGCGCGCGGCCGAGGCCGCCCGGTTCCGCGTCACCGACAAGGTGGTCAACGCCGACCTCCCGCCATTTTCCGCCTCGGTCGCCCATATCGGGACCAGCAGCAGCTTCGTCCCCGCCGGGGGCTACGAGCCGGCGGTGTTCCGCGACCAGTTCCGCGCCATCGCGCCGTCGCGCGACCGGGTCTTCGCCAGCCAGGCCGCGCTGACCGCCTATAACGGGCTGCGCGACGGCGCGCTCGACGGCGCCGAGGTCGAGGTCCGGCGCGTCATCGACGGCCGCCTCGTCACCGTGCGCCGCGACCGGGTGGCCGAGGGCGGGCACCGCGCCGAGTCCTGGGAAAGCGTCATGCCCCGCCGCGCCATCCTGCCGCCCGACGCGCGCGAGGCGGCGGTCGGCTGGCCCGGCGGCTATCGCGGCGACGCGCCCGAGTGGCTGACCGTGCGCGCGGTCGGCTTCGACGGCGGCCTGTCGGCGCGCGCCGAGGCGGTCAAGGTGACCACGCCCTCCGGGCGCAAGCGCGGGCCGCGCAAGATCGACGGCACGGTGCGCTTCCGCGCCAAGCTGACCGAGGAGCGGCGCGGCCCCGCAGCGCCCTCGGGCCTCGCCGCCGCGCCGCGGGAGGATGGCGGCGTCACCCTGACCTGGAGCGCGCCGCGCGATCCCGACGTCGCCGGCTACGTGATCGAGAAGGCGACCCTGCCGCCCGACCGGATCGCCGACCGCCCGCAGCTGGTGCTCGAGGGCGGCGACGGCCCCGAGATCCTGGCCGAGGACGCCATCATCATCCGCAAGGACCTGCACGGGCTGCGGCGCGAGGACGTCTCCTCCAACTTCAGCTGGAACTTCGGCGCGGCCTACGCGCTGACGCCGGCCGGCCTCGGGCGCGACGTCGACGAGCGCACCGATGTCGACTGGGCGCTGGTCGACCACGCGCCGGACACGCCGGTCGAGGACCCGGGCCGCACCTACCTGTCCCTCTCCCTCGATCCGGGCGCGCGGGTCGGCCTCGGGGGGGTGTCCTTCTCGGGGACCGGGCAGGATTACTTCGAGGTGCTGCACCCCGAACCCTACCGGTTCGAGGCCTGGGTGCGGGCGGACCGCCCGATGACGGGCGAGTTCGGCGCGGTGATGCACCGCAAGCCGCCGGTCGCCGACAAGAGGTTCCAGGTCGACACGCAGTGGCGCAGGGTGACGGGCGAATTCACCCCGACCCTGATCGACGGCAACCGGCTGGGACGCTTCGTCATGCGGTTCTCGGGCCCCGGCCGCGTCGACATCGACAATTTCCGCGTCTACCGCGTCGCGGACGGCTTCCTCGATTTCACCGCGGAGCAGAAGGACGTCCTGGCCCGCAGCGGCCTCGGCATCCTGCGCACCCACGGCTCGTCCAAGACCGGGCGCTACAGCTATGACCTCGAGCTGCTGACCAACCCGGCCGGGGCGGGGCCGGTCTCCACCCGCGGGGCCACGCTGCACTCCTATCTCGAGGCGATCGAGGGCGTCGGCATGGACCCCTGGGTGCAGGTGGAGATGCATTTCACCGACGAGGAATGGCAAGGCCTGGTCGAGTATCTCGCCGCCCCCGCGGGGGCCGGGAAATGGGCCGACAAGCGCGCGTCGCAGGGCCATCCCGAGCCCTGGGTCGACACTTTCGACCGGATCCTGTTCGAGGTGTCGAACGAGACCTGGAACAGGATCATGGCGCCCTGGATCTTCCAGCCGATGGTCGACGGCGCCACCGGGCGGAAGGTGCCGCGCTACATCGCCTACGGGCTGCTCCAGCAGCATGTCATCGACGCGATGAAGGCCTCGCCCTGGTGGACGCCGGCGATGGAGGAGAAGATCGAGTTCGTGATCGGCGGCTGGTACCGCACCGGGTACGGGTTCGAGGCCGGCAAGTTCTCTCCCGGCAGCGCGCACATGACCGTCGCGGCCTATAACGGCGGCTGGGAGGAGAACGGCGCCCCGCCGAGCCGCACCCCGATCAGCTATTTCAACGTGCTCAACCAGATCTCCCAGGCCACCATCCCCTTCGGCCGCAAGCACGTGGAGCAGGCGCAGGAGCTGTCGCGGATGCACGGGCGACCGGTTCACGCCGGCACCTACGAGGGCGGCCCCGGCTATTCGCAGAACGGGCTGAACGGCGCCAAGGTCACCGACAAGCAGGTGCTCGAGCAGAACCAGGTGATGAAGTCCCAGGCCGGGGGGGTGGCGACGCTGGACGTGTTCCTCGCGCAGGCCGCGCTGGGATACCGCGAGCAGAACATCTTCATCTTCCAGCAGGGCAAGAACTGGTCCACCCATGCCGAGTGGATCGATGGCGGCCATGCCTATCCGCACTGGACGCTGCTGACCCATTTCAGCCGCGAGGGCCGGGGCGACATGCTCGAGGTCGAGACGCTCGCGGCGCCGACCGCGGATCTCGAGGCGGTCGGCCGGATCCGCCTGGCGGTGGAGGACGCGCCGCTGGCCGCCGCCTACGCGACCCGGAACGGCGAGCGGTTCACCCTCGTGGTGCTGTCGCGCCGGATCCCGGGCACGCCCGGCTCGGACGGGGACGCCTGCACGCCGGTGGAGGTGGAGCTGCCGATCCGCTCGGCCGCGTCGCTGACCGTGCACAAGATGGACGGGCCGTATGATGCGCATAATTTCGGGCCGGAGGAGCAGGTGAAGCTGACCGAACAGGCGCTGACCCCGCCCGCCGACCTGTCGCGCTTCACCCTGTCGCCCGCGGTGGGCGCCGCGGCGTGCGGCGTGCCGCCCGGCTCGGTCTACATCTACACCTTCGACGGGGTGGAGTGAGCCGCCGCCGCGCCGCCGCCGCGCGCCCGGCGCGGCGGCGCGGCGCTCCGCCCCGCCCCCTTGCGACCACTCGAACCTTGCAAGGCCCCGCCCGCCTCGTCTAGCTGCGGGGACGCGCGCCCCCGGCGCCGTTCGCGACAAAAGGAATTCCAGCATGCGCATCGCCATGATCGGCACGGGCTATGTCGGCCTCGTCTCCGGCGTCTGTTTCTCCGACTTCGGCCATGACGTGGTCTGCGTCGACAAGATCGAAGCGAAGGTCGAGACGCTGCGCGCCGGCGGGGTGCCGATCTACGAGCCGGGGCTGGACGACATGCTGCGCCGGAACGTCGAGGCCGGGCGCCTGTCCTTCACCACCGAGCTGGCCGAGGCCGTGGCCGGCGCCCGCGCCGTGTTCATCGCCGTCGGCACGCCCACGCGGCGCGGCGACGGCCACGCGGACCTCACTTACGTCTACGCCGCGGCGAAGGAGCTGGCGGACGTGATCGAGCCCGGGACGGTCGTGGTCACCAAGTCCACCGTCCCCGTCGGCACCAACCGCGAGGTCGCGCGCGTGATCGCCGCGCGCCTGGCGGAGACCGGCCGCGACTGCGCCTTCGAGGTCGCCTCGAACCCCGAATTCCTGCGCGAGGGCGCGGCGATCGAGGATTTCATGCGCCCCGACCGCGTGGTCGTCGGGGTCGAGTCCGAGGACGCGCAGGCGGTGATGGCCGAGATCTACCGCCCCCTGAGCTTGCGCGAGGCGCCGGTGATGTACACCTCGCTCGAGAGCGCGGAGATCATCAAGTACGCCGCCAACGCGTTCCTTGCGACCAAGATCACCTTCATCAACGAGATCGCCGACCTGTGCGAGAAGGTCGGCGGCGACGTCAAGGCGGTGTCCAAGGGCATCGGCATGGACGGGCGCATCGGGCCCAAGTTCCTGCATGCGGGGCCGGGCTATGGCGGCTCGTGCTTCCCCAAGGACACCGCGGCGCTGGCCCGGATCGGCCAGGACCACTCGGTCCCCATGCGCATCGTGGAGACGGTCATCGACGTCAACGACGCGCGCAAGCGGCGCATGGTCGACAAGATCATGGACGCGCTCGGCGGCTCGGTGAACGGCAAGTCCATCGCCATCCTCGGCGTGACCTTCAAGCCCGAGACCGACGACATGCGCGACAGCCCGTCCCTGACCATCGTCCCGGCGCTGGTCGGCGGCGGCGCGAAGGTGGCCGTCACCGACCCCGAGGGGCGCAAGGAGGGCGAGGCGCTGCTGCCGGGCGTGCGCTGGGCCGAGGACGCCTATGACGCCGCCGCGGGCGCCGACGCCGTGGTGCTGATGACCGAGTGGAACCAGTTCCGCGCGCTCGACCTGCCGCGCCTGCACGCGGGCATGTCCGGGGACCTCTTCATCGACCTGCGCAACGTCTACGAGCCGCAGACCGCGCGCGACGCGGGCTTCACCTTCGTCGGCGTCGGCCGGTCCTGACCGGACCGGCGGCGCGGGCGGGGGGCGTGATGAAGCACCGGACCGAGATCGACGGGCTGCGCGCGGTCGCCGTGCTGCCCGTCATCCTGTTCCACGCAGGGGTTCCCGGCTTCGCCGGCGGCTTCGTCGGCGTGGACGTGTTCTTCGTCCTCTCGGGCTTCCTCATCACCGGGATCCTGCTGCGCGAGGCCGAGGCGGGGCGGTTCTCGCTGCTCGATTTCTACGACCGGCGCGCGCGGCGGATCCTGCCGGCGCTGTTCCTGACCGTGCTGCTGTGCCTGCCGCCCGCCTGGGCGGTGATGGAGCCGGACGACCTGCGCAAGTTCGGGGAGAGCGTGGCGGGCGTGGGCCTGTTCGTCTCGAACTTCATCTTCTGGATGCAGGACAACTATTTCGGCGGCGCGGCCGAGCAGAAGCCGCTTCTGCACACCTGGTCGCTCGCGGTCGAGGAGCAGTTCTACATCTTCTTCCCGCTGCTGCTGGTGGTCCTGGTCCGCCGCCGCGCCGCGGCGCTGCCCTGGATCCTCGCCGCCATCGCCCTGGCCAGCCTGCTGGCCGCCGAATGGGGCTGGCGCAACGCGGCCTCGGCCAATTTCTACCTGTTCCAGGGCCGCGCGTGGGAGCTGCTGGCCGGCTCGCTCTGCGCCGTCGCCGCGCGCCGCGGCGTGGGCGCGGCGGGCAACGGGCCGGCGGCGATGGCGGGGTTGATCCTCGTCCTCGTCTCGGTCTTCGCCTTCGACGAGAAGACGCCCTTCCCGTCGCTGCTCGCCCTCGTCCCCGTCGTGGGAACGGGGCTGGTCGCGGTCTACGGGCGCCCGGACAACGCCGCGGGGCGGATCCTGTCCTGGGGGCCGATGGTCTGGGTCGGGCTGATCTCCTACTCCGCCTATCTCCTGCACCAGCCGCTGCTGGCCTATGCGCGGCTGATCTTCCCCGAGATCGAGCCGCCGCTCTGGGTGATGGTCCCGCTCGGCCTGCTGTCGCTGCCGCTGGGCTGGCTGTCCTGGCGCTATGTCGAACAGCCCTTCCGCCATCGCGGGGCCGGGGCGGTCTGGCCGGGGCTGCGCTTCCTCGGGGTCTCGGCCGCGGGGCTGGCGCTGTGCGTGGCGCTGGGAACGGGGCTGCATTTCGGCGCGCGCGCGGTCACGCCGCTGGAGTTCGACCACACGCTGCGCGAGCTGGTGAAGATGCGCAGCCAGAGCTGGGGCCTCTACTTCACCAACAAGGCGATGCGCGCGGAGCTGTCGCGCTTCCCGGACCGCGCGGACCCGGCCCTGCGCAGCAACGTGCTGATCGTCGGGGATTCGCACATGAAGGACCTGCTCAACGCCGTTCTTCAGAACGCGGACGCGCTGCCAGGGCTGGCCTTCCGCCACGCGGGGTTCAACGGCGACTGCTACCGGCGGACCGACCTGCTGGGCCGCCCCGATTTCGACGTGGACGCCTGCGTGGACGCGCACCTGGCCGAGTTCCCGGATCTGGCGCGGGACGCCGACTGGGTGCTGCTGAAGCTGCGCTGGTCCTGGCGGACCGAGTTCATCCCCCCGCTCGAGGCCATCATCGACGCCTACCAGGCGCGCGGGCTGAAGGTCGCGGTCGCAGGCTCCCATGCCGAGTTCCCGCCCTCGAGCCGCTACCTGCGCTGGATCCGCAACCTGCACCCCGACGCGGACTGGACCAAGCCGCGGATCGACGCGCTGTTCACCGCGCGGCGGGACGCGCGGATCGACGCGGTCGACGCGCGCCTCGAGCGGATCGCGGCGCGCGCGGGGGCGGCCTGGATCGACATGCTGCCCTCGGCCTGCCTGGGACGCCCGCTGCTCTGCGACGCGGTGACCGCCGAGATGGCCCCGGTGCGCTATGACGCCCATCACCTGACGGTGGAGGGCTCGGCGCTGATCGGCCGCCGCCTGGCCGAGGCCGGGGCCTTCGACGCGCTGCTGCCGGGGCGCGACGCGGGCGGGGCGGGCGACGCGGGGCGCTGAGGCGCCGGGCGCGTCCGGCCTTCCGGGGCCTGCCTTCGAGGGCCGACATGCGCGGGCCCGCGCGCGGTCCGGGGGCGAAGAGGTTTTCAGGGCGCCCGGCGCCCCTTGAGGAGATTGGCCATGAAGCATCGTCCGGAGATCGACGGCCTGCGCACCGTCGCCGTCGCGCCGGTCATGCTGTACCACGCGGGAACGCCGGGCTTCTCGGGCGGGTGGCTCGGGGTCGACGTGTTCTTCGTGATCTCCGGCTATCTCATCGGCGCGATCCTGATCGCCGAGATGGCGGCGGGCGACTTTTCCTTCGCCCGCTTCTACGCGCGCCGCGCGCGCCGGATCATGCCCGCGCTGATCGCGGTGATCCTGGCCTGCATCCCCGCGGGCTGGCTGCTGATGCGGCCGGGCCCGTTCGAGGACTTCCTGGTCAGCGGCCTCGCCACCCTCGCCTTCGTCTCCAACATCCATTTCTGGCGGGAGGTGGACTATTTCAACACCGCCGCCGACCAGGCGCCGCTGCTGCACACCTGGTCGCTGGCGGTCGAGGAGCAGTTCTACATCCTGTTCCCGGTCCTGCTGCTGCTGCTGATGCGCCGCCGGGCGCTGGTCGGCCCGGCGCTGCTGGCGCTCGCGGCGCTCAGCCTCGCGGTCGCCGACTGGGCGGCGATCGCCAAGCCCGACGCCAATTTCTTCCTGCCCGCGACCCGGTTGTGGGAGCTGCTGGCCGGCGCGCTGCTGGCCTGGGCCGAGCACCGGGGCCACGCCCCGCGCCGGGGCGCCGCGGCCGGGGCGCTGGCGGGGCTGGGGCTGGTCGCGGTGGTCGTGCCGATGGCGGTCTATGACACGGCGACGCCCGCCCCCTCGCTCTGGACGCTGATCCCGGTGCTGGGGACGGCGGCGGTGCTGCGCTGGGGGCGGGACGGGATCGCGGGGCGGCTCCTGTCCACGGCGCCCTTCGTGTGGATCGGGCTGATCTCCTACTCCGCCTACCTGTGGCACCAGCCGGTGCTGGCCTTCGCGCGGATCGCGGCGGGGGGCGAGCCGGCGCTGTGGATCATGCTGGCGCTCTGCGCGGTCTCGCTGGCCCTGGCCTGGGCGACCTGGGCCTTCGTCGAGCGCCCGTTCCGCCGCGGCGCGCCCGCGCCCGGCTGGGGGCCGGCGCTGCGCTACGGCGCGGCGATGACGGCGCTGGGGGCGGCGCTGGCGGCGCTGCTGGGGACCGGGATGCAGCGCGACGCCTACATGGCCGCGCTCTCGCCCCGGCAGGCGCAGGTCTTCGCCGCGCTCTCGGAGATGCGCGCGCACCAGCGCAGCGCGGCGCTGTCGGACGGCGACTGCCGGTTCCGCGACCAGGAGGCGTCCGAGGCGTTCCGCGCGCGCTTCGACGCCTGCGCGGCGAAGCATGGCAAGGCGCTGCTGCTGCTGGGGGATTCGCACGGGATCGACTTCTACGACGCGGTGCTGCACGCCACCGACCGGCCCTTCGTGGTCGGCCTGGTGCAGGCCGGCTGCCGGGCGCATTCGCCGAAAGGGCCGGGCTGCGATTTCAACGAGGCGGCGGCGTTCGCCCTCTCCCGCGCCGCGCAGGTCGAGGCCGCCTTCTACATGCAGGCCGCCTTCTACCTGATGCAGACCCCGGACGGTCGCGAGGTCGACCGCACCGCCTTCCGGCGCAAGCACGTCCCCGACACCTCGGTTCACGCCGCGAATGTCGACCGCGTCCTCGCTGCGCTGGCCCCCCTCTCCGGGGCGATGGACCTGACCTGGGTCGGACCCTGGCTCGAGCCGCATCTCGACCTCGACCAGCTGATGTCGCGCGACTGCGCCGGGCCGGGCCCGGACCTGCCCGAGGGCCGGGCCGAACGCTACGCCGCGCTCGACCGCGCGCTGGCCGAGCGCGCCGCGGCGGCCGGGATCGCCTATGTCTCGGTGCAGGAGGTGCTGGCCTTCGACGCGCGCGAGGACATGTTCGACTGCGGCGCCGTGTACTGGAGCGACGGGGATCACTGGAGCCCGGCGGGCCAGGCGCATTTCGGCGCCCGGCTCGGGCCGCTGCTGCCCTGAAGGCGGCGCCCGCGCGGCGCCGGGCGCGCGCGGGACGGCGCAACGCGAAAGGCGCGCGGGGGGGGGCCCGCGCGCCGTCTTCCATCCGGCCCTTCACGCGCCCCGTGGGCGCCGCGTCAGCCCGCCAGCCAGGCCGAGATCGCCGCGGGGTCGTCGCCCACCGCCAGCTTGCCGATCTTGCCGGCCAGCAGGTAGCTCCAGCTCTCGCCGCTCGGCGCGCCGCCGGCGAAGACCGACCCGAGCCGCACGAAGGGCAGCTCGACCCCCGGGAAGCCGTAGCCCGCCGCGTAGGTCGGCGGCCCCTGGTCGACCCCGTCCACCTCCAGCGTCAGGGTCTTGGCGACCACGTCGCAGACCAGCATCCAGCTTTTCGGCCCGTCCATCAGCGTCGCCGGCCACTGCGCGTTCAGGTAGACCGCGCCGTTGAGCGGCGAGCGCATGATGAAGAGGAAGTCTTCCTCCCGGTCGAGATAGAGCCCCCAGGTGCAGGTGGAGATCGACCCCTCGTCCCCCGCGACGAGGCGGCGGGCGGTGGTGGTCGACAGGTCGGTCACGCCGCCGATCACCAGCTTGCCGTTCATCGCCGGCTCGGGCGGGATCACGCTGTACTGCGCGACGACGTTCTCGTTGTAGGTGGCCGCGGAATGGTAGCCGCCGTCGTGGCAGATCCAGACCGTCGCGTCGCCGTCATACCAGATCCCCTCGACCGCGGTGACCTCGGGCGCGAGGAACCAGGTCCAGCGCCCGCCATCCGCCTTCGGGGCGAGCGTGCCGCCCGAGAGGTCCAGCTCGCAATACCGCACCACGCCGGGAGAGCCGTTGCCCCCGGTGGTGGTGATCAGCAGCTTGCGCTGCGGATCGTAGGCGGCCTGGTCCACGCCGCCGCCGACGAAATCGGTCAGGTCCAGCGTCGCCTTGTACGCCCCGGTCGCGGCGTCGTAGAGATGCGCGCCGTTGTCCGAGCCCGCGAAGGCCAGGATCTCGTCGGTGTCGTCGATATAGACGAGGCCGTTCATGGGGCCCTGGGCCGAGACGTCGTAATTGGCGATCTCGACGCCGTCCTGGCCGTAGCGGCGCAGGTGCGTGCCGCCCGACGCGACCCACAGGCTGTGGTCCGAGGCCGCGTAGGCCACGCCCTGCATCGTCCAGCCCGGCGCCGGGATCTCGGCCAGCACGGTCGAGAAGTCGGGGGACAGGATGGTGATGTGCGGGTCCTCGGGATAGACCGGGCTGCCGGCCAGGTCCTGGTGCGCGTTGCCGTGGTTGCCGACCGCCCAGGCGCCCGCGTAGAGGCCGCCGTCGATGCGGTCGAGCCCGGTGCAGGTGAAGCCGGCGATGCCGGACGGGCTGAACTCGCCCGGGGCGCCGCCCGGGTTGGTCGCGTCGGGCAGGGGGATGTAGGCGGTGAAGGTCCCGCCCATCGGCCGCTGCACGCCGAGCACGCCGTTGCCGCCGCTGCCGGGGAAATCGGCCATGCCGCCGGTCAGCGTCACCGCGCCGGTCAGCGCCGAGGCGTCGAGGCCCGACCCCTCGTTCGGCACGCTCGCGATCACGCCGCCCGGGGCGACGGCCGCGCTCATGTCCCACAGGTAGGGGGCCGCGGGCGCGGGCGGCGCGCCGCCGGCGGGCCGCAGGATCGCGGGCGAGGCGGGGGAAAGGGTCGCCGCGATCATTTCGCGGCGCCCGGCGCGGGGATGAGGATGGGATCGGTCATGACGGAACGCTCCATGAAGCCCGCGGGCGCGGGGAGGCGCGCGCGGGGCGGGTGAGGGGGAACACGGGCTCGGGAAAGGATCGCCGCCGGGCGCGCGCAGTCGGGCGCTCCGGGACTGCGGGGATTTTCCGAAAGAAAGGTGAAAATCCTGTTTACGGCCGCGGGGCAGGGCCGGGACGCCGCATTGACCGAACCGCGGGGGCTGGGGATGGTGCGCACGGCGCCCGCCCGACCCGGCGTGCGCCGCCCGCCCGGACCACCCGCCCGGACGACCCGCCCGCCCGCACCGCCCGCCCGCACGCTCCGCCCGGATGCACCGACGAGACGCACCGACCAGACGCCCCGCGCCGACCGCCGAGGATCGCATGACCCAGACCCCGCACGCCGCCGCCGCCGCCGCTTCCGCCGCCCCGTCCGAGGACGGCGGCCGCGCGGCCGCGACCGGCGGCGCGCTGTTCTTCCAGACCGGCGATTTCGCCGAGGCCTGGCGGCGGCGCCTCGCCGGCGGGGCCGAGACCTATGGCGGGCAGGATTTCTCGCTCGGCGTCGTGGAACGCCTGGCGCAGGCGCGCCCGGTCACGATCCTGAGCTGGTCGCCGCGCGCGCATGACGAGGTGATCGCGCCCAACCTGCGCTCCATCGGCATCAGCGGCAAGGACGCCAACGACCCCGCCGCGGTGGCGCGGATCCTCGACGCCGTCGCGCCCGCGCTGCTGATCGCGCGCAGCCCGATCCCCGGGCCGCTCCGCTGGGCCGCCGCCAGGGGCGTGCCGGTCCTGCCGATCTTCGCCGACATCTTCCAGCCGGGCGGCTCGCTCAAGCGGCGCTGGCAGAACCGGCGGCTGGCGCGGCTCCTCTCCGGGCCGAACGTGCCTTGCGTGTGCAACCACTCGCTCAACGCCACCCGCTCCATCGCCGCGGCGCTGGGGCTGCCGAAGACGCGGCTCGTGCCCTGGGACTGGCCGCCGCTGGACGCGAACCCGGACCCCAAGCCCGCCCCGGACACGGACCCGGCGCGCCCCTTCACCCTGTTCTTCGCCGGCGCGATCATCGCGGGCAAGGGCGTCGCGGACTGCATCGCCGCCGCCGCCGCGGCGAAGGCCGCGGGCCGGGACCTGCGCTTCTCCTTCGCCGGAAGCGGCGAGATCGAGGCGATGGAGGCGGAGGCCGCCCGCCTCGGGGTCGCGGACCGCGTCGCCTTCCTCGGGCCGGTCGCCAACACCGAGGTGCGCGGGCGCATGGCCGAACACGACGCCGTCGTCGTCCCCTCGCGCCACACCTACCAGGAGGGGCTGCCCAAGACCCTGCTCGAGGGGCTCGCCTCCCGCTCGCCGGTGATCTATTCGGACCATCCCTCCTATGCCAGCCGTCTGCGGGACGGCGAGGGCGGGCTGCAGTTCACCGCCGCCGACCCGGCCGCCCTCGCCGCCGCGTGCGAGCGGCTGCGGGCCGATCCCGGCCTCTACGCCCGCCTCTCGGCCGCGGCGCCCGAAACCCTCGCCGGTCTTTACATCGGCATCCCCTGGAACGAGGCGATCGAGAGCTTCATCGCCGATCCCGCCGACAGCGCCGGCTGGGCCGCGCGCCGCTCGCTCGCCGCGCTCGAGGCCGCGGGGGCCTGAGCGGTTCGCCCCGACCGCCGCCCGACCGCCGCCCGACCGCCGCCCGACGCCCGCCATCCCGCCGCCGACCGCCCACGCCGACCCGCCAGCCTGACCACGGAGCCTTCCCATGACCGCACAAGCCGATCCCGCCGCCTGGGCCGAGGCGCTTCCCGCGGACGCCCCCATCCTGGTCACGGGCGCCGCCGGCTTCATCGGCTCCTTCGTGGCCGAGCGCCTGCTGGCGGCGGGCAAGACGGTGGTGGGGATCGACAACCTCAACGCCTATTACGACCCGTCGCTGAAGGACGGCCGCCTCGCGCGCCTCGCCCCCCATGCGCGGTTTTCCTTCGAGAAGCTCGACCTGGCCGACCGCGCGGGGATGGAGGCGCTGTTCGCCCGCCACCGCTTCGCCCACGTCGTCCACCTCGCCGCCCAGGCGGGGGTGCGCTACTCGATCGAGAACCCCCACGCCTATGCCGACGCCAACCTGACCGGGTTCCTCAACATCCTCGAAGGGTGCCGCGCGGTGGGGACGGCGCATCTCGTCTACGCCTCCTCCTCCTCGGTCTATGGCGGCAACCGCAAGGTGCCGTTCAGCGTCTCGGACAGCGTCGACCATCCCGTCAGCCTCTATGCCGCGACCAAGAAGGCGAACGAGCTGATGGCCCATGCCTATGCCGACCTTTACGGGCTGGCGGCCACGGGGCTGCGCTTCTTCACCGTCTACGGGACGTGGGGGCGGCCCGACATGGCCTACTGGCTGTTCACCGAGGCGATCCTGCGCGGCGAGCCGATCAAGGTGTTCAACAATGGCGACATGGAGCGGGATTTCACCCATGTCGACGACATCGTCGAGGCGATCCTGCGGCTGATCCCGCGCGCCCCGGCGCCGGATCCCGGCTTCGACCGCGCCGCGCCGGACCCGGGCCGGTCCTGGGCGCCGCACCGGGTGTTCAACATCGGCAATTCCAACGCCGAGCGGCTGATGGACCTGATCGGGCTGATCGAGAAGGCCACGGGGCGCGAGGCCGAGAAGCTGTTCCTGCCGATGCAGCCGGGCGACGTGCAGGCGACCTTCGCCGACACCTCGGCGCTCGAGGCCGAGGTGGGATTCGCGCCGCGCACGAAACTGTCGGAGGGAATCCCCGAATTCGTCGCCTGGTACATCGACCGCTACGGCGAATCCGGCCGCCCGCGCGGCTGAGCGCCGGCTGAGCGCGGGGGCGGCGACGGGGCGGCGACGGCGGCGCGCCGGGGAGACGAACCGTTTCCGCCCGGCAGGCGGAACGCGGGGCCGCTTGGCGGCGCCGCACCTTGCAGAACCGCTCTCAACCGCTCGCGGCGGCGTGAGATGCGGCCGCGTGGTCCATGACCCCGGGGCGGGCGCGTGGTATCAGAACCCCGGATGGCGCGACCGTGACGTGCCCCCGGCGACATAAGGGTGTATTCTTCACCCTGCCGCCCCTCGTTATTTGATGAAGAAGAAGCAGCACATGAGCAAAGCGATCTCAGGAACCCTCGGCTTCGCCGCCAATCCGCTCGGCCTGTTCTGGCTGGTCCTCGCGCTGGTGGGCGCCGGGCTGGTGTTCCTGCCCGGCCTCGAAGTCCTGCTCTGGGCGTGGCAGCGGGCCGAATACAGCCACGGGCCGCTGATCCCGCTGCTGTCGGGCTTTCTTCTTCTGCGCCAGCTCAAGGAGATCCCCGAGGCGCCGGGCGCCAAGACCGACCGCTGGCCCGGCGTCGCCGCGATGGTCTTCGCGCTGCTGATCGGCCTGCTGGGCCTGCTGGCGCATATCGGCGACATCGCCGCCTACGCGCTGATCCTGTGGATCGGCTCGCTCTTCCTGATCAGCTTCGGCTGGAAGGTCGGCAAGACGCTGTGGCCGCCGGTGCTGCACCTGGTGTTCATGCTGCCGCTGCCGGGCACGATCTACTACAAGACCGCCACCTCGCTGCAGGCCGTCTCCTCCGAGATCGGGGTCTGGGCGCTGCAGATGCTGGGCACGCCGGTCTTCCTCGACGGCAACATCATCGACCTCGGGGTCTACAAGCTGCACGTGGCCGAGGCCTGCTCGGGCCTGCGCTACCTGTTCCCGATCATGAGCTTCAGCTACATCTTCGCGGTGCTCTATCGCGGCCCGACCTGGCACAAGGCGGTGCTGCTGCTCTCGGCCGTGCCGATCGCGGTGCTGATGAACTCCTTCCGCATCGCCCTGGTCGGCCTGATGGTCAACCACTACGGGATCGAACATGCCGAGGGCCTGTCCCACTTCCTCGAGGGCTGGGTCGTCTTCCTGACCTGCATCATCATCCTGTTCGGCCTCGCCGCGCTGATGCTGCGGATGCAGCCCGCCCCGCGCATGTCGCTGTCCGAGGCGCTGGACCTCGACCTGCACGCCGTGTGGCCGGAGTTCATCCGCATCCGCCACGTGCGCCCCTCGCCCGCGCTGATCTCGGGCGCCGTGCTGACCCTCGGCCTCGCCGCCGCCTGGTGGCTGGCCCCCGCGCGCGAGGTGAGCCAGGTCGACCGCGCCCCGCTGACCGAGTTCCCGCGCACCGTCGACGCCTGGCGCACCACCGGCCCGCCGCGGATGCTGGACCCGAAGGTCGAGCAGGTGCTGGGCGCCGACGACTACATCTCGCTGACCTACGCCCAGGCGGGCGAGCGGAACACGATCGAGTTCTTCTCGGCCTGGTATCTCGACCAGTCCAAGGGCGGCATCCATTCGCCCGAGGTCTGCCTGCCCACCGGCGGCTGGGAGATGTCGAGCATCAACACCGTGGACATCGGCCCGCAGCTGGGCGTGGCCGAGGAGTTCAACGTGAACCGCGCGGTGATCCGCAAGGGGCTGAGCCAGATGCTGGTCTATTACTGGTTCGAGCAGACCGGCCGCCACATCGCCTCGGACTACTGGGCCAAGGCCATGCTGATCTACTCGGGCGTGGTCGAGGGGCGCACCGACGGCGCGCTGGTCCGCCTGACCACGCCGATCGCCTCGAACGAGACCGAGGCCCAGGCCGACGCGCGGGTGATGTCCTTCCTCAAGCCCGCCCTCGGGCCGATGGACCGGCACCTGAACGGCGAGATCCGCTGAGGACGGGGTGCGGCGCCGCCGCCCGGGCAGGGCGGAGGCGCCGGGCCGGCTCCGGTGCAGGGGCTGAAACGCGAAGGGCGCGCGACGGGGAAACCGTTGCGCGCCCTTTCTTCGTTGCGGGTCTGCGGGCAGGGCCCGGCAGGCGCGGCCCCGGCGGCCCGGCCAGCGTCAGCCCGCCTCGCCCGCGCCCGCGCCCGCGGCCTTGCGCGCCAGCGCCAGGAACTGCACCCGCTCGGCGTCGTCGAGATCGCTGAGAATCTCGTCCTGCAGGCCGCGCACCACGGGGCGCGCCGCCTCCAGCACCGCCTCGCCGTCCCGGGTCAGCCGAAGCTCGCGCGCGCGGCGGTCGCGGCGGCTCACCTCCCGCGCCAGCAGGCCCTTGCGCTCCATCCGGTCGATCACGCCGCCGATGGTCGCGCGGTCATAGGCGATCCGCGCCGCAACCCCGGCCTGGTCGATCCCCGGCGCCGCCGCCACCGCGTCGAGCGCCGCGAACTGCACCGGCGTCAGGTCGAACCCCGCCGCCTTCATCCGCGACTGGAACAGCGCGCTCGACGCCTGGTGAAGGCGCCTTATGACGTGGCCGGCCATGTCCTGGAATTCCATCCGCGGCCCCTCCCGACCCGATCATGTTCCTATCCACATCAATAGCTTGAGTGAATTGATAAGACCACACATCTTTTCGGTTGACCGAGAAATGGTATGCACACATATTATCCCTCGCCGGGGCCGGGAGGACGCGCCGCGGCGGGCAGGGGTTGAACGTCGCCGGACACAGGCGCGCCGCCCCGCCGGGATCAGCACCGGGCGCGCCGCGCGCCGCCCGCGTCGCAGGGGAAGGAAACGCACATGTCCGACGCGCCCATCATCATCGCCGGGGGCGGCATCGGCGGCCTCGCCGCCGCCTGCGGCCTCGCCCGCAAGGGCGTCCGCTCCATCGTCGTCGAACAGGCGCCCGCCCTGGGCGAGATCGGCGCGGGCATCCAGATCGGCCCCAACGCCTTCCACTGCTTCGACTATCTCGGGGTGGGGGACGAGGCGCGCTCCAAGGCCGTCTATATCGACGCGCTGCGCCTGATGGACGCCCAGACGGCCGAGGACATCGCCTCCGTCTCGCTCGGCGACGAGTTCCGCGCCCATTACAAGAACCCCTACGCGGTGGTCCACCGCGCCGACCTGCACGGCGTGCTGCTGGCCCAGGCCGAGGCGAGCCCGCTGATCGAGATCCGGGTCAACACCCGCGTGACCGGCTATGAGCAGGACGGGACCTCCGCCACCCTGCTGACCGCCGACGGGGGCAAGATCACCGGCCGCGCGCTGATCGGCGCCGAGGGGCTGCGCTCCCCCATCCGGTCGCAGATGATCGGCGATGGCGAGCCGCGGATCTCGGGCCACACCACTTACCGCTCGGTGATCCCGACCGAGCAGATGCCCGAGGACCTGCGCTGGAACGCCGCCACCCTCTGGGCCGGGCCGAAGTGCCACATCGTCCACTACCCGCTGAAGGGCTGGAAGGTGTTCAACCTGGTCGTCACCTATCACCGCGACGTCAAGGAAGCGATCGCCGGCAAGCCGGTGAGCAAGGAAGAGGTCGCGCAGGGCTTCGAGCATATCCACCCCAAGGCCCGGCAGATCATCGAGCACGGCAATGACTGGAAGCTCTGGGTGCTCTGCGACCGCGACCCGATCTCTACTTGGATCGACGGGCGCGTGGCGCTGCTCGGCGACGCCGCCCACCCGATGCTGCAGTATTTCGCGCAAGGCGCCTGCATGGCGATGGAGGACGCGGTCGCCCTCTCGCACTGCGTTGCCGGCCATGACGACCTTGACGCCGCGCTCAAATCCTACGAGGCCATGCGCACCGTGCGCACCGCCCGGGTCCAGATGAACTCTCGCCTCATCGGCGAATACATCTATCATCCCGGCGGCGCCCAGGCCGCCGTGCGCAACAGCGTCATGGGCGGCATGAACCAGCAGGACTGGTTCAACACCCTCGACTGGATCTACGGCTCCAACGGCCTGTCCAACTGAAGACTCTCGAAGAACAAGGATACAGCCCCATGGGTTACGTCATCGACCCCGCGCCCCAGGCCTCGGTCGCCGTCGCCGGCAGCGAGGACCGCTTCCCGGTCCGCCGCATCTATTGCGTCGGCCGCAACTACGCCGCCCATGCCCGCGAGATGGGCAAGGACCCGGATCGCGAGCCCCCCTTCTTCTTCGCCAAGCCCGCGAACGCCGTGGTGGACGACAATGAGACCGTCGCCTACCCGCCGCAGACCGAGAACTTCCACTACGAGGCCGAGCTGATCGTCGCCCTCGCCTCGGGCGGCGTGAACATCCCCGAGGACGAGGCCGAGTCCCACATCTGGGGCTATGCCGTCGGCAACGACCTGACCCGCCGCGACATCCAGCTGAAGGCCCGCGACCAGGGCCGTCCCTGGGACATGGGCAAGGGTTTCGACCGCTCCGCGGTCATCGGGCCCCTTCATCCGGTTTCGGAAGTGGGCCACCCGTCGAAAGGCTCGATCAAGCTGACGGTCAACGGCGAGGTGAAGCAGGACGCCGACCTCGAGGAGCTGATCTGGTCGGTTCCCGAGATCATCTCCTACCTCTCGGGCCTCGTCGAGCTCAAGGCCGGCGACGTGATCATGACCGGCACCCCGGCGGGCGTCGGCGCCATGGTCCCGGGCGATGTCTGCGTCGTTTCGATCGACGGCCTCGGCCAGATCACCACCACCATCGGCCCGAAGGCCTGATGACGTTCGGGGGGCGGGCCGGTCCCGCCCCCCGGTTTCGAACAAGGGAGGATGCGCCATGAATGAAGAGCTCGACCACGAGACCGTCGCCCACGGGATGCAGCCCGAAGACACGCCCGAGCTGCGCGCCCTCTACCAGGGGTTCAAGGACAACCACCTGAACCCGCTCTGGACCCAGACCGGCAGCCTGATGCCGATGACCCCCACCTCGGACGCCGTGCCTTACGTGTGGAAGTGGTCCGACCTGCTGCCGTTGGCCGAGAAATCGGGCGAGCTGGTGCCCGTCGGCCGCGGCGGCGAGCGCCGCGCCATCGGCCTCGCCAACCCCGGCCTCGGGGGCGCGGCTTATGTCTCGCCGACGCTCTGGTGCGCCATCCAGTATCTCTGCCCCGGTGAGAACGCGCCCGAGCATCGCCACGCCCAGAACGCCTTCCGCTTCGTGGTCGAGGGCGAGGGCGTGTGGACCGTGGTCGACGGCGACCCGGTGCGCATGTCCCGCGGCGACCTGCTGCTGACCCCCGGCTGGCGCTTCCACGGCCACCACAACGTCGCCACGGAACCCATGGCCTGGATCGACGGGCTCGACATCCCGTTCAGCCGCCAGATGGACGTGGGCTTCTTCGAATTCGGCGCCGACCGGGTGACCGACAACGCGACGCCGCAGTTCTCGCAGGGCGAGCGGCTCTGGGGCCATCCGGGCCTGCGCCCGCTCTCGGGGCTGGAGAACACCGTCTCCTCGCCCCTCGCCGCCTTCCGGTGGGAGCATACCGACCGCGCGCTGACCGAGCAGCTGCTGCTCGAGGACGAGGGCCAGCCCGCCACCGCCGGGCCGGGCCATGCCGCGATCCGCTACGTGAACCCGACGACCGGCGGCGACGTGATGCCGACCATCCGCTGCGAGTTCCACCGCCTGCGGGCCGGCGCCTCCACCCCCGCGCGGCAGGAGGTCGGCTCGACCGTCTTCCAGGTGTTCGAGGGCGAGGGCGCGGTGGTGCTGGGCGGCGAGCGGCGCAAGCTCTCGAAGGGCGACCTGTTCGTGGCCCCCTCCTGGGTGTCGTGGTCGCTCGAGGCCGAGACGCAGTTCGACTTGTTCCGCTTCTCGGACGCGCCGATCATGGAGGCGCTGCACTTCATGCGCACCAAGGTTTCCGGCGCGTGAGCGCCGAAAGCAAGGGGCCGCGCGTGAGCGTGGACGAAACCTCCGCGGCGGCGCCGGATCCCGACGCCGCCGCCCGCGCGGCCCTGCGCGAACGCCAGGGTGCGGGGGCGCGCTGGGACGCCGAGGCCGCCCCGGCCGGGGACCTGCTGCTCGCCCGCCGGGCCGCCGCCTATTTCGCCCGCAAGCTCCGCGAGCTGCCGGACGACGCGCTGTTCGCGCCCTCGGCCCGCCCCGGCGCCACCCGTGCGCGCATCGTGGCCGAAGTGGGCTATGACGCCCGCCGCCGCGCCGCCTGCGCCAAGGCGGCCCGGGTGGGCGAAGCGTCGGAGGACTGCGCCGAGACCCCCGAGGCCCGCCTGTCGCTGGCCGAGGTTCTGCCCGCCCGCGCGCTGCGCAGCCTCTATGACCATTCCGCGGTGCATCTGAACGTGGAATGGCGCGACCTGACGGATGCGGGCTGGGCCGCCGACGGCCCGATGGGCCCGCTCGCCGCCGCCCCCCGCGCCCGCGCCGTGGCGCTCTGGCGCGCCGCGCTCGCGCTTGGAAACGGCGCGCGCCAGGGCGACGTGCCCGACGCGCTCCGGGCGGAGGTCCTCGGCGCCTGAGCGCGCCGGGGGCGGGGCGCCCCGGTCCTCGCCCGGGCGCCCCTTCCGCCGAACGCCCGCGGCCCGAAGCTTGCCGCCGCAGGCCCGCCGCCGCCCGCCGCGCCTCAATAGGTCCGGTGCGCGGCCTGCACGTGCATGAAGTCGTAATTCTTCATCCGCCCCAGCGAATACCAGCCCTCGGCCTCCCACGCCTCCCAGAACGGGATCGCGTCGCGCTGGCCCAGACGCGCCTCGGCGCCGTTGGCATGGAGGCTGTTGCGGGTGTGGTCGAAGTCGAAGGCGATCCCCCAGGAATGCAGCGAATGGCGGTCCGCGCCCTTCATCTTGCGCGGGTTGTAGTCGCCGCTGAAGATGTCGATCCCGAGATCCTCGCGCTGCGCCGGGGAATAGGCCGCCTCGATCCGCGCCAGCACCCGCACCAGGCTCTCGGCGCATTTCTCGTGCACCCGCAGGCTCGAGCGCGACAGGCTGCGGTTCCAGCTCAGCTTCATCCGCCAGGGCAGCTCGACGCGCACCAACCGCGGCTCGCGCCCGTCCTTGACGCCGGGGGCGCCGTAGAAATCGCGGATCTCGCGCTGACCGCGGCTTTCGGCCGGAAAACCCGAGGGGTTGGGCAGGGTCTCGGGCGTCTCGTCGAGGAAATGCCGGATCCCCGCGCCCGAGAGCTTCTGTTCCAGGCACTCGGCCGCGTATTCCGTCTGCGGGCCCCACCAGCCGTCCACCGGGCCGGGGTCGATCCCCTCGGACGCGGCCCAGGCCTGCAGGAAGCCCACGGCGCAGCGTTTGCCGGACCAGTCGGCGAAGCCCTCGGGGGTTCCTTGCCCGAGGCCCGGAAGCCCCGCCCGCGCCGCGGCGTTGGTCTTCGGTCCGCGGTCGCCATCCACCTTGGCGGTGTAATGGCCCATCTCGGCCAGCTTCGTCTGGATCAGCCTCACGATATCGGCGTTCATCGCGCATCCTCCCCTGGCGCCTTCCGGTGCGGCAAGGGTCGGGCAGGGCGCCTGTCGCCAAGGTGAACGGCGGGTGATGCGCGAAGGGGCCGCGCGCCCGTCCGGCGCGCGGCCCCCATCGTCAGGCCCCCGTCGTCAGGCCCCCGTCGTCAGGCCCCCGTCGTCAGGCCCCCGTCGTCAGGCCCCGTCATCAGGCCCCGTCGTCAGGCCCCCGGCGGGCGCGTCAGCCGAGCGCGCCGGCCGCCTTCAGCGCCGCGATCTCGGCCGCGCCCAGGCCCGCCTCGGCCAGCGCCGCCTCGGTGTCCGAGCCGGCGGGCCGCGCCGCCGTCACCGCGGGCGCAGGCGTGCGCCCGAAGCGGGGGGCGGGGGCGGCCTGGGTCACGCCGCCCACCGTCACGTGCACGCCGCGGGCGGTGTTGGCGGGATGCGCCTCGGCCTCGGAGGGCGAGAGCACCGGCGCGACGCAGGCGTCGGTGCCCTCGAAGATCGCCACCCACTCGTCCCGGGTCTTGCCGCGGAACACCTCGGCATACTGCGCCGCGCGCGCCTCCCAGGTCGCCGGGTCGCGCTGGTCCTCGCGATGCGCCTCGGGCAGGCCCGCGAGCTTGACGAACTGCGCGAAGAACTGCGGCTCCAGCGGGCCGACCGAGAGGAACCCGCCGCAGGCGCATTCATAGCAGCGGTAGAAGGGCGCGGCGCCGTCGAGCAGGTTGTCCGCCCGTTCCTCGCGCCAGGCGCCGAGGGCGGCGAAACCGCGGAAGATGCCGGAGAAGGCCGAGACCCCGTCCACCATCGCCGCGTCCACCACCTGGCCCTTGCCGGAGCGCGAGCGTTCCCACAGCGCCGAGAGGACCCCGAGCAGCAGGAACATCGTCCCGCCCCCGTAATCCGCCACGAGGTTCAGCGGCGGGACCGGCGGGCGGCCCTTCTCTCCCATCATCCACAGCAGGCCGGTCATCGACAGGTAGTTGATGTCATGCCCCGCGGTCATCGACAGCGGCCCGTCCTGGCCCCAGCCGGTCATGCGCCCGAACACGAGGCCCGGATTGGCGGCGAGGCATTCCTCCGGCCCCAGCCCGAGCTTCTCCATCACCCCCGGGCGGAACCCCTCGATCAGGATGTCGGCGCCCTTGATCAGGGTCATCGCCGCGCCCGCGCCTTCCGGCGTCTTGAGGTTCAGCGCCACGGGCCGCTTGCCGCGGTTGTTCACGTCCCAAGCGCGATCCTTCGCCGGGGTCCCGGCGCGCTCGATCAGCAGCACCTCGGCCCCGAGATCGGCCAGCATCTGCCCGGCCAGCGGGCAGGGGCCGAGCCCCGCCATCTCCACAACCTTCAGCCCCTCCAGGGGCCCCCCGCGTGCGGCGTCAGCCATTGCGCGTCTCCTTGTCGTTCGTCGTCATGTCGTCGTATTCGTCTCCGCTCCGCGCCCCGGCTGCGGGGCGGCGCAGCAGCCGCCGCACCGCCCAGGGCACGAGAATGAACCATTGCGCATACCCCGCCGCCGCGGTCGCCGCGAACAGCCCGGTCGCCATCAGCGCGCCGCCCCCCGGGACCGGCATGGCGAGTCCCCCCCAGGCCCCGCTGACCAGGAGGCTCGCCGGCGCGTTGGGCAGCAGCATCAGGGCATAGCCGGACAGCAGCGCCTCCTGCGCCGGCAGCGCCGCGATCCCGGCGGCGTAGAGGCAGGCGCCGGCCCAGAGGGCGCGCAAGGCCCAGCCGATCAGCCGCATGCGCCGCCCCGACCTTGAGGCGCCGCCGCCCGGGGCGCCCCGTGTCGCGGCCTCAGCCATCGCGCGCCTCCCCGGTCGTCATGTGGTCATCCCGGGCGGGCGGCTTGCCGAAGACCAGCCGCCGGAACGCCCGGGGCAAAAGAATGAACCACTGGGCATAGCCCGCGGCGGCGGCGAGGGCCCAGACCGCGACCGCCGCGGCCGGCGCCGCCATGATCCCGGCCCCGAAGCTCCACATCAGCGGCGCCGCGGCCAGCACCCCCAGCGGCGCGGTCAGCAGCAGCATGAGCACCACGGCGGCCTGTCCGTCCGCGAACCCCGCCCCCGCGCGCCAGAGGGTCGAGAGGGCGAAGAGGCAGGCGCCGAGCCAGGCCGCCCGCAGGATCCATCCCGCCGTTTTCATCCCGCCCGCGTCCTTTCGCAAGGAAAGGGGCGGCCCGCGCCGCCCCTTCCGGTTCTCGTCGTCGCCGCGGCGCTTGCGCCGCGTCCATCAGGCCGCGATCGGGTCCGCCGCCTTCATCGCCTCGAGCGCCCCTTCGGGCACCGCGAAGCGCTCGCCCCACGCGTCGGCCAGCGCGGCCGCGCGGGCGCCGAACGCGTCGATCCCGACGCCGCGGATGAACTGCATCGCGCCCCCGGTATGGGCCGGGAAGCCGATGGCGAAGATCGAGCCGATATTGGCCTCGACCTCGGAGCGCAGCACGCCCTCATGCCAGCAGCGCAGCGTCTCGATGGCGAAACGGTAGAGCATCCGGTCCTCCGCCTCCTGCATCGAGATCGGCGCGTTCCCTTCCGCGAACTGGCCGAGCCCGTCCCAGAGGCGCCGCCCGTCCGGCCCGTACTCGTAAAAGCCGCCGCCGTAATGGCGCCCGCCGCGGCCGAGCTCGACCATCTTGTGGGCCACCTTCTTCGACGCCTCGTTCTTCGCCGGGAAGCCGTCGGTGATCCCGAGCCGCTTGTCGAGGGCCACATGCGTGTCGTGGACCTTCTTCGACAGCACCATCGAGGTCTCGTCATGCACCTGGAGCGGGCCGACCGGCATGCCGATCTTCCACGCAGCGCGCTCGATCATCACCGGGGACATGCCGTCGACCAGCAGCGCCATGCCCTCGTCGAGATAGGTGCCGAAGACGCGGGAGGTGAAGAAGCCGCGGCTGTCATTGACCACGATCGGGATCTTGCCGATGCCCTGCACGTAGTCATAGGCCTTGCGCAGCGTGTCCTCGCTGGTCTTCTCGCCCATGATGATCTCGACCAGCTGCATCTTGTCGACCGGCGAGAAGAAGTGGATGCCGATGAAGCGGGTCGGGTCGGGGCAGGCCTCGGCCAGGATCGAGATCGGCAGGGTGGAGGTGTTGGAGCCGTAGATGCCGTCCTCGGACAGCTTCGCAAAGGTCTCCGGGATCACCTTTTCCTTCAGGGCGATGTCCTCGAACACCGCCTCGATGATGATGTCGACGCCGTCGTAATCATCCTGGTCGGTGGGGCGGATGGCCCCGAGCAGCGCCTCGGCGGCCTCGGGCTTCATGCGGCCCTTGGCGACGCGCCCCTCGGCGATCTTGGCGGAGTAGCCCTTGCCCTTCTCGGCGTTCTCGAGGCTCATGTCCTTGAGCGCGGTGGGCAGGCCCTTGGAGGCATGGGCCCAGGCGATGCCCGCGCCCATCATCCCGGCGCCGAGCACGGACGAAGACGCGGGCTTCCAGCGGTCGCCCTTGGGCCGGAACGCCCCGCCGCGGATGGCGCCCATGCCGAAGAAGTTGGTGGTGATCGCCGCCTTCGCCTCGGTGGTCGGGACGAGGGAGACGAATTTGCGCGTCTCCATCCGCAGGGCGTCGTCGAAGCCGATGCGCATGGAGTTGACCGCGATGTCGAGGATCTTCTCGGGCGCCGGCATCAGCCCGCGGGTCTTCTTGACCAGCATGGTCGGGGCGATGGCCGCGGTCATGCGGATGTTCGGCGCATCGGCGCCGCCGCCGGGGTATTTGAAGCCCTTGCGGTCCCAGGGCTGTTGCGCCGCGTCGGGGTTGGCCTTGATCCAGGCCTTGGCGGCGGGGATCAGCTCTTCCGGCGTCTTCACCAGCTCATCGATCATGCCGAGCTTCAGCGCCAAGGCGGGCTTGTGCGGCTTGCCTTCCATCAGCACCGGCAGGGCCTTCTCAAGCCCCAGCAGCGCGGTGATGCGCACCACGCCCCCGGCGCCGGGCAGCAGGCCCAGCGTCACCTCGGGCACGCCGGTGACGGCCCCGGGGTGGTCCAGCGCGATGCGCCGGTTGCAGGCGAGGCAGATCTCGTACCCGCCCCCCAGCGCCGCGCCGTTGATGGCGGCCGCCACCGGGACGGGCAGCTTCTCGATCCGCCGCAGGAAGCCCTTGTTCTCCTCCGCGTAGCCGAAATATTCCTCGGTCGCCTCGGACTGGGCCAGCAGGTCCTTCAGGTCCCCGCCCGCGAAGAAGGTCTTCTTGGCCGACGCGAAGACGACGCCGGTCAGGCCCTCTTCGGCCTCCAGTTTGGCCACCGTCTCGGACATCAGGCCGCGGAACTGCATGTTCATGGTGTTGGCCGACTGGCCGTCCATGTCCATGGTGACGGTCACGATGCCGTCTTCGTCTTTGTCGTAATGGAACGGCATGGATCAGACCCTCTCGATGATGGAGGCGATGCCCATGCCGCCGCCCACGCACATGCACAGAAGCGCGCGCTTCAGATTGCGCCGCTCAAGCTCGTCGAGCATCGTCGACACCAGGCAGCCCCCGGTCGCCCCCAGCGGGTGGCCCATGGCGATGGCGCCGCCGACGACGTTGAGCTTCTCCTCCGGCACGTCGAGATCCTTCTGAAGGCGAAGGGCGACCGAGGCGAAGGCCTCGTTGATCTCCACGAGATCGATGTCGTCCATGCTCAGCCCCGCCTTGGCGAGCGCCTTCTTCGAGGCCGGTCCCGGCCCGGTCAGCATGATCGTCGGGTCGGTCGAGGTCAGCGCGACGGAGACCACGCGGCCGCGCGGGGTCAGGCCGAGTTCCTTGCCGATCTTCTCGTTGCCCACCATCACCAGCGAGGCGCCGTCGACGATGCCCGAGGAGTTGCCCGGGGTGTGGACGTGGTTGATCCGCTCCACCTCGGGGTATTTCGACAGGGCGATGGCGTCATAGCCCATGGCGCCGGGCTTCTCGAAGCTGGCGCGCAGGGAGCCGAGGGCCTGCATGTCGGTGTTCGGCTTGATGAAATCGTCGCGCTCGAGGATGACGAAGCCGTTCTCATCCTTCACCGGGACGACCGAGCGGTCGAACCAGCCGGAATCGCGTGCATGGGCGGCCTTCTGCTGCGACTTCATCGCGAACTCGTCCACGTCGTCGCGCGACCAGCCCTCGATGGTGGCGATCAGGTCGGCGCCGATGCCCTGGGGCACGAAGCCGGTCTGGATGTTGGTCTCCGGGTCCTCGGTGAAGGGGCCGCCATCGGCCCCCATCGGGACGCGGGACATCGACTCGTAGCCGCCCGCGCAGACCAGGTCCTCCCACCCCGACGCGACCTTGGCCGCGGCGGTGTTGAAGGTGTCGAGGCCCGAGGCGCAGAAGCGGTTGACCTGCGCGCCCGCGACCTTCTCGTCCCAGCCGGCCTTCTGCAGGGCGATCTTCGGCAGCACCGAGCCCTGTTCCTTGACCGGCATGACGCAGCCCAGCATCACGTCGTCGACGCGGCTGGTATCAAGGTCATGGCGGCTCTGCATCTCGCTCAGCAGCGTGGTCACGAGGTCGATCGGCTTGACCTCGTTGAGCGTGCCGCCCGCCTTGCCCTTGGACCGGGGCGTGCGGATGGCGTCGTAGATATAGGCGTTTTCCGCCATGCGACTTTCCTCCCTGTGGATGCCCCGCACCCCCCTCCCGGGGGCGTCGGGGCCGTGTTCTGCGGCGGCTCAGACCTGGGTCCGGCCGCGTTCGGTGACCTTCTTGCGCCGCGCTTCCAGGTCGGCGGCGCTGCGGCTTGCGTTCCAGGCGCGCGAGGCCGCGCGCTCGGCCTTCATCCCGTCGGCGAAGGAACCGGCGAGCCCCTCGTCGATCAGCTTGCGCTCGGCGGCGATGAATTCGGGGTCGCTCTCGGCGATCTTGGCGGCGATCTTCATCGCCTCCTCCACCAGCTGATCGGCGGGGACGACGCGGTTGATCAGCCCCCACTCCGCGGCGGTGGCGGCGTCGATGAAATCGCCGGTGAAGGCCATTTCCTTGTAGCGCGACACGCCGATGATCCGCGGCAGGCGCTGCGTCAGGCCCCAGCCCGGCATGATCGCCATGCGCGCATGGGTGTCGGCGAAACGGGCGTTCTCGGACCCGATCAGGATGTCCGCGACCAGCGCCATCTCGAAGCCCCCGGTCACCGCCACGCCGTTCACGGCGCAGATGATGGGCTTGGGGAAATTCTCCAGCGCCACGACCGGGTCGTCCTGGGCCGAACCCTCGCCGAACTTGGATTCGCCCGAGCCGAGCTCCTTCAGGTCCAGCCCCGCGGTGAAGGCGCGGGTTCCGGCGCCGGTCAGCACCAGCACGCGGATCGCGTCATCGGCCCCGAGGTCGCGCACCAGCTGCGCCAGGTCCCGGCGCATGGCCCGGTTCATCGCGTTCATCGCCTGCGGGCGGTTGAGCGTCACAAGCGCCACGCCCTCGCGGCGCTCGCACAGCAGGATCGGGTCTTCGTCGCGGGTTTGGGCGGCGGCGTCGGTCATTCTTCGGTCTCTCCCTGGCTTCGGGCGCCCTCCCGGCGCCGCAATGCGGTCCTGCGTTCCGCAGGATGTCCCGCGCGACGCTAGGCCAGCCCGCCGCGCCCTTCAAGCGCCGCGGCCGAAGCCCTCGACCCGGGGCGGGCCCGCAAGGGGCGCCGACCCGGTTCGACGACCAAATTGACGCGGCTCGAAGTTTAATGCAACGTTTCAATGCGCCCGCCGACGCGACGTCAGATCTGCGCGGCCGGGGCCGGGAGGCGCGCCGCCGCCCCCGCAGGGAGGACGCCGAACAGAAGGACAGCCCATGCTGCATCCGTCGCACCACGCCGCCGTCACGCCGGACAAACCCGCCTACATCATGGCCGGGTCGGGCGAGACGATCACTTATGCCGAGCTTGACCGCATCTCGATGAAGGGCGCCCAGGCGCTGCGCCGCCTCGGGGTCGGGCCGGGCGACAACATCGCGCTGATGATGGAGAACCGGCGCGAGTTCATGGAGATCGTCTGGGCCGCGCACCGCGCCGGGGTGATCTACACCGCCATCAGCCGCTATCTCGGCCCGGCCGAGGCGGGCTACATCCTGCGCGACTGCGGGGCCAAGGCTTTCATCGTCTCGGCCGCGGACGCGGACAAGGCGGCGGCGATCCGCGCCGAGGCGCCGGATGCCGCCTGCCTGACCGTGGGCGGCGCGGTCGAGGGGTTCCGGCGCTGGGAGGACGCCGTGGCCGAGGCCCCCGCCACGCCCCCCGCCGATGAATGCGCGGGCGAGGACATGCTCTACTCCTCCGGCACCACCGGCCGGCCCAAGGGGATCCTGCGCGGGTGGGAGAAACGCCCGGTCGACTGGGCCATGCCCGTGGTGCCGGTGCTGGTCGACGGGCTCTTCGGCCTGTCGCAGGACAGCACCTACCTGTGCCCTGCGCCGCTCTACCACGCCGCGCCGCTGCGCTTCACGCTCCGCGCGGCCTCCCTCGGGGCCACCTGCGTGATCATGGAGAAATTCGACCCCGAGGGCGCGCTGCGGGCCATCGAGACCCACCGCGTCACCCATGCCCAGTTCGTGCCGACCCATTTCGTGCGGATGCTCAAGCTGCCGGAAGCGGCGCGCGCGGGGGTAGACCTCTCGAGCCTGCAGAAGGCGCTTCATGCCGCCGCCCCGTGCCCGGCCGAGGTGAAGGAGGCGATGATCGACTGGTGGGGCCCGATCCTCGAGGAATATTACGCGGGCACCGAGGCCAACGGCATCACCTACGCCACCGCCGCGGAATGGCTGGCGCATCGCGGCACCGTCGGGCGGTCGCTGCTGGGCGAGATCCGCATCCTCGGCCCCGACGGGAGCGAGCTGCCGCGCGGCGAGACGGGGGGCGTCTATTTCGACAGCGGCATCGATTTCGAATACCGGGGCGACCCGGACAAGACCGCCGAGGCCTTCGCGCGGCCCGGCTGCTCGACCCTCGGGGATATCGGGTATCTCGACGAGGACGGCTTCGTGCACCTCACCGACCGCGCCGCCTTCACCATCATCTCGGGCGGGGTGAACGTGTACCCGCAGGAGACGGAGGACCTGCTGATCGCGCATCCCGAGGTGATGGACGCCGCGGTGTTCGGCATCCCGGACGAGGACCTGGGCGAGGCGGTGCACGCGGTGGTGCAGCCGAAGGGGGTCCCGCGCGACGGGCTGGCCGAGGAGCTGCGCGACTGGCTGCGCGCGCGCCTCAGCCACGTGAAGGTCCCGAAGGCGATCGAGCTGCGCGCCGAGCTGCCGCGGACCGAGACGGGCAAGCTGATGAAGAAGCTCTTGAAGGCGGAATACGCCGCCGCCCCGAAGGCGCGCAGCCCCGAACCCGCGGGCTGAGGGGGAGGCAGCGGGCGGCGCTCAGGCCGAAAGGCCCAGCTCCGCCCGCTTCGCCTTGCTCAGCTTGGCCCCGACCATGCGGCGGCTCTCCTCGACATGGGCCTTCAGCTCGGCGTCGCCCAGCGTCTCCGGCCCGGTCCGCTGGATCCATTTCAGCCCGCGCGAGGCCATGTAGGGCGCGGGGCGGCAGCCGGGGGCGTCCGAGAGGATCTCGAACCCCATCTCGGTGGCCTTGAAGGTGACCATGACCTCGCCATCCTCGCCCGACCGGCCCATGGCGTAGACCTTGCCGCCGATCTTCCACACATGCGCGTCGCCCCACTGGCGCACGAAGGTGGAATGGGGAAGGGCGGCGCAGAAGGCGTCGAACTCGTCCAGGGTCATGGCGGCGGCTCCGGGGCGGGGGCGAAGAGGGCGGCGAAGGGGGACCGGGCGCATCACGCCCCGCGGGGCGGCGCGGGTCAAGGGCGTCTTCACGGGCACCTATGGGGGCGCCTATGGGGGCGCCCGTCCGGGCGCCTTTGCTTGGGCGCGCGAAGCGGCTAGGAACGAAACTGGAAAAAGACACCGGAAAGGGGCGGGACGTGAGCGAGGCGCACGAGGCGGATATCGACGGCGGCGGCAGCCACAAGGGCGAGCAGACGCGCGCCCGGATCAAGCGCGCGGCGCTGACGCTCTTCGCCCAGAAGGGCCTCGACGGCGTCTCGGTGCGCGAGATCCTCAAGCTCGCCGGGCAGAAGAACGCCGGGTCGATCAACTACTACTTCTCCTCCCGCGCCGACCTGGTGCAGGAGCTGATCCGCGACGTCGCCGTGATCCTCGACGAACACCACACCCGCCGCCTCGACGCGCTCGAGGCCGCGGGCGGCCCGCACACGCTGCGCGAGCTGGCCGAGATCCTGATCGACGCGCCCTCCCTCTCGGACCCCAACCGGCAGGAGGACGACCGCTCGCTGCGCTTCCTCAACATGGTGCTGCTGAACCACCGCCAGAACCTGTTCGACGCGATGCGCGGGCTCGACGGCGGCACGCGGCGTTGCCTGACCCGGATGCGCGAGATGATGCCCGAGATCCCGCAGCGGATCCTGGCGCAGCGGCAGATGCTGGCGATGATCTACGTGATCGGCGCGACCTCGACGCGCGAGGCGGCGCGGGACGATCCCGACGCCTGGGCCCGCCTCTGGGGCGGGGAAGCGACGCGCGAGACGCTGGCCGACACGGTGGTGGGGATCATGACCGCGCCGGTGGACGCGGCGACCCTCGCCGCCCTGGCCCGGGACGAGGCGCGCGGCCAGGCGGTCTGAGCCCCCCGGCGCTCGGTCCACCCGGTCGTCCCCCGTGTCCGGCCGCCCGGTCGGCCCCCCGGTCGACCCTCCCGTCGGGTCTTCCATCAGCCCCGCGGTCGGCGCCCGCCCGCTCCTCGGTCGCCCCGGGGGGCGCCCCGGGGGCCGGGCCTTGGTGCGCCCGCCGGGCGGTTCCGCGCCCCGTGCCGCGCGCGCCGCGCGGGACGCCGCCTGCGCCCCGGCCCCCCGCGGGTCTCAGGCCCCCCCGACCCGCTCGGGGTTCTCGGCGGTCGCCGTCGCGGTGGCCTCGAGCGCGGCGCGGCAGATCGCCCAGGCCTCGGCCGCCCCGCGCGCCGCGGCCTGCACGCCGTCCTGGTCCCCGTCCCGCGCCGCGCGCTCGAGCTTCGATAGCCGCTGGTGCAGGGCCATGGCGCCGAAGCTCGCCGCCCCGCCGGCCAGCCGGTGCGCCGCCTGCGCCGCCGCGGCGCCGTCCCGCGCGGCCAGCGCGCCGAGCGTCGGGACCACGCGGTCGCCCTCGGCCAGGAAGCGGATCGCCAGCTCCAGCGCCGGGCCCTGGCCCAGCTCCGCCTGCATGTTCTCGAACCGCGCGGGCGACAGCGCGCCATCGCCGCCCGCACCCGCGCCCGCCGCCTTGCCGCCGGCCGGGGCCGGCCTCCGCTCCCCAGCCGTCCCGGCCTCCCCGTCCTGCAGCAGGGCGCCGGGCAGGTTGCGCAGCAGCGCGTCGAGCGACTCGGCGGCGACCGGCTTGGTCAGCACGCTGTCCACGGCGTCCCCGGGCCCGCCGGCCTCGACGGTGACGTCGGCGGTGACGGCGTGGATCGGGGCATGGGCCGAGGGGCCCCCGCCCGAGCGGATCCGGCGCGCGGCCTCGAACCCGTCCATCCGCGGCATGCCGATGTCGAGGAGCACGAGGTCATAGGCCCGCGCCCCGGCCATCACCACGCCCTCGACCCCGTCCCCGGCCTCGTCCACCTCGGCCCCGCGGCGCATCAGCATCCCGCGCAGCACCGCGCGGTTGATGCTGTTGTCCTCGACCACCAGCACGCGCGGCGCGTCGGCGCGGGCGGCGGCGATCCCGCCGGATGGGCCCGGCGCGGCCCCGGTTGCGGTCCCGGTTGCGGCAGGGGGCGCGGCAGGGGGCGTGGCGGCAAGTGGCGTGGCGGCTGCGGCCGCGGATTGGGCCGCGGCCTTGGGCGTGTCGGCGGCGGGGATCGCCGCGCGGACGGGCAGGGTGACGGTGAAGATGCTGCCCTCGCCCGGCTCCGAGACCACGTGGATCGCGCCCTTCATCGCCTCGACGATGCGGCGCGAGATGCCGAGGCCCAGCCCCGTGCCCCGCCGCCAGCGCGCGCGCGATCGGTCCAGCGTCTCGAAATCCTCGAACACCCGCGCCAGGTCCGCCTCGGCGATCCCGGCGCCGGTGTCGATCACCCGCAGCTCGAGCATCGCGTCCTCGCCGCGGCCCAGGATCTCGCCCTCCAGCGTCACCTCGCCGTTCTCGGTGAACTTCACGGCGTTCGAGAGCAGGTTCAGCAGCACCTGGCGCAGGCGCGGCCCGTCCAGCATCAGCCGCGGCGGGTGCGGCCCGATCCAGCGCATCGACAGCCGGTCGCGCCGGCGCTCGGCCTGGGCGACCTGCGAATCGAGCGACTCGCGCATCAGCGCGGGCAGGTCGGTGGCGCGCGGGCGCAGCTCCAGCCGCCCGCTGTCCATCCGGCTGATGTCGAGCACGTCGTTCACGTGCTGCATCAGGATCCGCCCCGAGGTCTCCATCATCCGGCGCAGGTCGTCGCGCTCCTCCTCGGTGCGCGCGTCGCGCATCAGCGCCAGCGCCCCGAGGATCCCGTTGAGGGGGGTGCGGATCTCGTGGCTCATCACCGCGACGAAATCGGCCCGCGCCTTCTCTCCGGCCACCGCCCGGTCGCGCGCCTCGATCAACGCCTCCTGCCAGGCGCGGCGGGCCGAGATGTCGCGGATGAAGGCGATCAGCAGGTCCTCGCCCCCCGCCTGGGCCGAGCGGATCGAGAGTTCGACGGGGAACACCCGCCCCGTCTTGTCGCGCCCGTAGCTTTCCATCGGGCGCTTGTCGATGATCCGCGTCTCCTCTCCGCCCTGCCAGATCTCGCGCCCCTTGCGGTTGGCGGGGACCAGGTTCGGCGGCGTCATCAGGTCGTCCACCGTCTCGCCGATCGCCTCCTCGGGGGAATAGCCGAACATCTCCACCGCGACGTCGTTGAGGTCGAGCAGCCGCCCGTCGCGGTCGGTGACGATGATGGCGTCGAGCGAGCTGCGCAGGATGGCGTCGAGCCGCGCGGCGGTGGCCGCGGCCTCGGCGGCGCGGGCGGTCATCGCGTCCTTGCTGCGCCACAGGGCGGCCGTCATCGCCGCCAGCGCGCCGACCAGCGCGCAGGTCACGAGGGCGAGCAGCGCGAGGGTGTCGGACACCCGCTCGCGCAGCGCCCGGGCGCGGGCGGCCTCGGCCCCGAGGCCGATCACCCCGAGCCGCCGGACGCTCTGCGCCATCACCGCGGCCTGGGTCTCGAGCCCGGGCAGCGCGGCGCGCAGCGCGTCGTCGTCGCCGTCGATCGCCGCGACCGAGGCGTCCAGCCCGCGCTTGAGGCGGCGCAGCAGGCCGTCGAATTCGGGATCGGCGCGCAGGTGGCGATAGGCGTCGCCCTGGGTCAGGGTCGTCACCCGGCTGTAGAACACGTCGAAGCGGCGGCGCACGTCCTCGAGATCGCCGAAGTCGTGCCGCCCCTCCAGCACCGTCTCGTGGATCGCGACATGCAGGGTCTGAAGTTCGGTCTCGGCCCGGGACAGGGTCCACTCGACATTGTCCGCCTCGGCGGTGTCGAGCTCCTGGATCCGGGGCGTCACCTGCAGGCCGAGCGCGGCGATCAGCCCGAGCAGGCCCAGCAGCGCGGCGGCGACCGCGAACAGCCGCCACAGGCGCGGGCGCGCCTCGAAGGCGGGATGCACCCGTCTCACGGTCGCCCGGAGCGGCCCGCGGCGCCCATGATCCGGCGCCAGAGCGCGCCGCGCAGGCGCCTCCAGGCCCGTTCGAATCCCCGGTCGGGGGGCGGCGCGGCCCGGCGCGTCGGCATCGTCTGCATCGCGGCGTCCTTCCCCTCGTCTTCCGCGCGGCCCGCCGTCCCGGCGGCGCCCGCGCCCTTCCGCCCGCCCGTGCGGGCGGCCGTCCCCGAGATGTGGCACAGCCGCGGCGCGCGCACATCCCCCAAACATGTCCCGCCGGCCCCGTCTCGCGCCCGCGCGGGCGCCGCGGCCGCGCGGGGCCTAGTCGACGATCTCGAGCCGGTCGAGCTGCCAGACCGAGCGGGCGTAGATCTCCTCGGTGCGCCAGGCCGGGTCCGCGTCATAGGGGTAGACGATCCAGATCGGCCCCTTGTCGCGCACGCTCATCGGCGCGCCGTCCATCTCCAGCGCCAGGATCGGCCCGGGCGCGCGCGCGTCGGCGACCGGCATCTCGATCATGTAATCGTTGATCGCGGTGGCCATGAGGACGCCCCCGGCGACCCCCAGCCGTTCCATCAACGCCTGCAGCGGCGGCCCCGAGAAGCGCACCGCCCCGTCGGTCCAGTTGGTGCGGGTGGTGAAGCTCTCGGTTCCCAGCGCCTCGAGCATGGCGCGGTCGAACATCGCCTTGCCGCCGACATTGGCGACCCCGATGGCGCCGGACACGACCAGCAGCACCTTGCCCTCGGGCTGGGGCAGGGGGGCGGGCGCCTGCTGCGCCTGCTGCGCCTGCGCCTGCGCCGGGGGCGCGGCGACGCAGAGCGCCGCGGCGACGAGTGCGGCGCAGAGCGCGGCCCGGAGCGCGGCCCGGAGCGCGGTGGCGGCGCGCCGGGGCGTTGACCGGGCGGGCGGGGGCGACCTCCAGCGGGCGTGCATGGGCGGATCCTCGGATCTGTGGCCGGGTGCGGGACAGGGTTTAACAGTTCTTAACGCATGGCCGCTTCGCGGCGCCCGCGCGTTAACGGACAGGGGACCTACCCTTTCGGACAGGTCCGCCTTGCCGCCTTGCGGCGCCGGGGCATCTGGTGCGGGCCGGACGGCGCGGCGCGCGCGCGCTCCGCACCTTGCCGCCCGAGGCTTGTCCGGGGGCCGTTTCCTCGATTAACGTGGTCTCCCGCTGCGCCAGTTCAGCGCACCGCCCCGAACGACGGACGACCACACGATGCGTATCCTGATCGCCGACGATCACGACCTGCTGCGGGACACCCTGCGGCTGTACCTCGAGACCGAAAGCGACATGGACGTGCAGACGGCCGCGGATTTCGACGACGCCATGGAGCTCGTGCGCGGGACCGACCCGTTCGAGGTGGTGCTGCTCGACTACAACATGCCGGGGATGCGCGGGCTCGACGGGCTGCGCGACATGCAGCGGGCCTCGGGCGGCAAGGTGGCGCTGATCAGCGGCGTCGCCACGCGCCGCGAGGCGCAGGCCGCGCTCGACGCCGGGGCCGCCGGGTTCCTGCCCAAGACGCTTTCTGCCAAGTCGCTGGTCAACGCGGTGCGTTTCATGGCGATGGGCGAGGTCTACGCCCCGATCGAGTTCATGACCGCGCCCGAGGAGCCGGCCGGGGCGCACCCGCTGGTCGACAAGCTCTCGCGCCGGGAATACCAGGTTCTCGAGGGGCTCAGCGAGGGCAAGTCGAACAAGGAGATCGCCCGCGACCTGGAGGTCCAGGAGACGACGGTGAAGCTCCACGTCAAGACGCTCTACCGCAAGCTCGGGGTGTCCAACCGCACCCAGGCGGCGCTCAGCGCGCGCGAGGCCGGGCTGTTCTGAGCCGCGGCGCCGGGCACGGCGCCCCGCAGGCCGCCTTCCGCGGGCGCGCCGCCAGGATTCCGTCCGACGGCCCATCCCGCGGCTTATCCCGCGGTCTGTCCCTAGGCTTGGCCCCCGGCTCCATCGCCTGCTCCCGCAGAACGGACCCATTCCCCGGCAATGTTCCCCGCTCATGCCGAAATCCCCCGTGCGCCGCGCGGGGGCCATCCGTGTCGCGCGTCCCGCAGGGACGCACCCCTTCCGCACGCGCGCGGCCTCTCTCCCGGGATGCTGCGCCGTCCCCACAGACTGCGCGGCATGGCGGCCTGGCCGCCCGAGGCGCGCTTGCGCGCGGAAGGGGTCTCCACCGCCCTGCGCCGCCCCTGGGGTCGGGGGGGGGCGACGGTGCGCCCGGGGCTGCCCTCGCTAGCCCTCTTTCCCTGCATGAAAGGGGCGGGTCCTGTCGCGGCCGGGGGACGGCGACGCAGGAAGGGGGCCCGGACGGATCCCGCGGACGCGAACACCGCCCGCGGGAATTCCGGATCGACGGACCGGGCGCCGCGCGCGGCGGCGTCCGGCCCGGTCCGCGCTCAGCCGAGCGCGGCGACGAGGGTCAGCGTCGGGCGCGCGGGGCGCAGCCGCGGCGCCGGGCGGGCGGCGCGCTTCGCCGGCGCCGGGGCATGGCGCGCAAGGCTGTCGAGGGTCAGCGCCCAGCGGGTCTCGAACCGGTCCATGGCGCGGTCGGCCTCGACCCGGGCGCGGGCGATCTCGAATTCCGGCGCGGGCTCGGTCGCGGCGCGCGAGATGGCGGCGGTCCAGGCGCGGGCGGTCAGCCCGGGGACATGCCGCGCCCCGGCGCAGACCTGGTCGCGCAGCCCGCCGGCGCCCGAGGCGATGGCGATCCGCCCTGCGGCCCGGGCCTCGAGCGTCGAGAGCCCGTAGGCCTCCCAGCGCGAGGGGGCGAGCACGGCGTCGAGCCCGCGCATCGCCTGCACCGGGTCGACCGCGTGGCCGTGGAAGCGGATCCGCGGATCGCCCGCGGCCTGCTCGACCAGCGCGTCGCGCATCGGCCCCGCGCCGATGATGTCGAGGGTCAGGCCCGGGTTCTCGAGCTTGCGGAAGGCGGCGATGGCGATGTCGACGCCCTTCTGGCGGGTGAGGCGCCCGAGCACGCCGAAGCGCCGGGCGGGGCGCACCGCGGGGGGCAGCGCGGCGAAGCCCGACAGGTCGGAGGCCGGCGGGATCACCCCGATGCGCCCGTCCGGGACCAGCCGTTCGGCCAGCAGCCAGGCGGCCTGCGCCTCGGAGCAGGCGATCACCCGGTCGAAGCGCTTGTAGACCTCGCGCAGCGCCTCGATCCCGTGCGGGCCGCGCGACACCGCCGGGTGCCCGGGGGCGAGGGCGTGCTCGACATGGACCAGCGGCAGGTGCGGGACGGCGGCGCGCAGCTCGGCCGCCGCGCGCGGGGTCAGCCATTCGGCCGACAGGTGCGAGACGATGACGTCATGCCCCGAGGTCGCGCTCAGCCGGTCGCCGAAGGCGAGCGTCTGGACCTCGTGCACATGCGGGGCGACGGTCTCGAGATGCGCCAGCGTGCGCGTCAGCGCGCCGGGCATGACGTCGTCCAGCAGGTGCAGGATGCGTCTCGTCTTCATGGCGGTCCCTCCGGTCTTCGCGGCCGTTCGGCCGGGCGGTGGAGCGGCGGGCCGGAAGGTGCTGCGGCGCGCCCTGCTGGGGGCGGTCCCGCCGGTCCCCGGCCGCGCCGTCACGGGGGCGCTGGGGGAAGGGGCGGAACATCGGCGCGTCGCGCGGCCTGGTCCGGTGTCGCTCGGCCCGGGAAGCGTGGGGCGCTTCGGGTCGCGATTTCGTTAACCAATAGATACCGCGGCGGGGTCCGGGGGTCCCCGCCCAAGCTGGACACCGGGCGGGCTTATCGGTGCAGAAACCTGTCCTTTCGTACAGATTTATTCGCATATGAACCGCGCCCCGGGCGCTGTTTCGAAGGGAAACTTCAAAGGGCTGAAGAGACTCGAAAGGCGGGGCGTCGATTTGCAATTTTACATTGCTTTGACGTTCATCTGGCGAGTCGCGCCGGGGAGGGGCCGGGGAGGGGCCGCGCGGCCGGCGCCCGAAACGGAAACGGGGCCGGATGCGCTTGCATCCGACCCCGTCCGAAACTGGTGAGCGGGGTGGGGATCGAACCCACGGCCAACTGATTAAAAGTCAGTCGCTCTACCGCTGAGCTACCCGCCCTCACCGGCATCCGCGTCTCCGCGTCCGCCTCCGTTCCCGCCGCGCCGCCGCAGCCGCTCCGTCCGGGAACGGGCGCTTGTTACGGGGCCGGGCGGCGGGCGTCAACCCTCTCCGGGCGCAGTTTTTTCGTTAGCCGTCATCGAGGCCCCCGAAGGGCGTCCCGGCCCCCCCCGAACCGCCCGCTTGAAACCCGCGCCCGAACCGGGGCAGGGTCGCCCGCAACATGCGCCGGGGCGCGCGCCCGGCCCGCGAGGGAGACCCAGATGAGCCAGCTGACCCATTTCGACGACAAGGGCGCCGCCCACATGGTCGACGTCTCGGACAAGGCCGAGACGCACCGCACCGCCATCGCCCGCGGCGCGGTGGAGATGGCGCCCGAGACGCTGGCGCTGATCACCCAGAATCGGGCCAAGAAGGGCGACGTGCTCGCCGTCGCGCGCCTCGCCGGGATCATGGGGGCCAAGAAGACGGCCGAGCTGATCCCGCTCTGCCACCCGCTGGCCCTCTCGAAGGTGGCGGTGGAGCTGACGCCGGACCCGGAGACCAGCCGCGTGCTGATCGAGGCGACCGTCAAGACCACCGGCCCGACGGGGGTGGAGATGGAGGCGCTGACCGCCGTCACCATCGCGCAGCTGACCGTCTATGACATGGTCAAGGCCGCCGACAAGGCGATGCGCCTGACCGATGTGCGCCTGGCGTTCAAGGAGGGCGGCAAGTCGGGCCGCTACGAGGCGGAATGAGCGCGCTGCTCCCGGTCCCCGAGGCGCTGGCCCGGGTCCTGTCGCTGGTCGAGGTGCTGGGCGAGGAAGACGTCCCGCTGACCGAGGCCGCGGGCCGCGTTCTGGCGCGTCCGGTCCACGCCCTGCGCACCCAGCCGCCCTTCGCCGCCTCGGCCATGGACGGCTACGCGGTGAAGGGTGCCGAACTGCGCCCCGGCGCGGTCTTCACCGTGGTCGCCGAATCCCGCGCCGGGGAAGGCGCGGGCCGGGCGCTCGGCCCCGGCGAGGCGATCCGCATCTTCACCGGCGCCCCGGTCCCCGAAGGCGCCGACCACGTGGTGATCCAGGAGGATGTGCGCCGCGAGAGGGACCGCATCACCGTGCTGCCCACCCTGGGCGCCGGGCCCAACATCCGCCCCGCGGGCCTCGATTTCGAGGAGGGCCAGGCCCTGCCGGTGCGCCGCCTGCGCCCCGCCGACATCGCGCTCCTCGCCGCCTTCAACCACGCCTCCGTCCCCGTGCGCCGCAAGCCGGTCGTCGCGCTGGTCGCCACCGGCGACGAGCTGGTCGAGCCGGGCCAGGCCCCCGGCCCGGACCAGATCGTGTCCTCCAACTCCTACGGCCTCCATGCCATGCTGCGCGCCCACGGCGCCGATCCGCGCCTGCTGCCCATCGCCCGCGACAGCCGCGCGGCGCTGACCGAGGCGCTGGAGGCGTCGCGCGGCGCCGACCTCGTGGTCACGCTCGGCGGCGCCTCGGTCGGGGATCATGACCTGGTGGCCGAGGTGTTCGGGGAAGGGGGCCTCGACCTCAGTTTCTACAAGATCGCCATGCGTCCCGGCAAACCGCTGATGGCCGGGCGGATCAAGGACGGGCCGATGATGGTCGGGCTGCCGGGCAACCCGGTCTCGGCCATGGTCTGCGGCCACCTGTTCCTGCGCCCCGCGCTCGACGCCTTCGCGGGGCTGCCCGCCGGGCCGCTGCCGCGCGCCCGCGCGCCGCTCGCCGCCGCCGTTCCCGCGACGGCGGGGCGCGAGCACTACGCGCGCGCCGCGCTCGAGGACGGACCGGACGGCCCGCGCCTGCGGGTGTTCAACCGGCAGGACAGCTCGGTGCTGTCGCTGCTGGCCGACGCGGACGCGCTGGCGGTGTTCCCCGCGGGCGCCCCGGCGATGGCGGCGGGGGAGATGGCGGAGTACATAAGGCTCTGAATTGCTCAACCTTTGCGGGTATTTTGCGAACCCGGATTGACACAAACGGGGAACGTCTGTAGAACGTCTGCGAGGGATTTGCAGGACGACCCGGAGGCGACATGCTCACCAAAAAGCAGCGCGATCTGCTCGTGTTCATCCACAAGCGCGTGCAGAGAGACGGGGTCTCCCCCTCGTTCGACGAGATGAAGGACGCGCTCGACCTGCGCTCCAAGTCCGGCATTCACCGCCTGATCACGGCGCTGGAGGAACGCGGCTTCATCCGCCGCCTGCCGCACCGCGCCCGCGCGATCGAGGTGCTGCGCCTGCCCGAGGACGTGGAGGTCGCCGCGCCCGGCCCGCGGACCGCGGCGACGGCCTCCGAGGACGAGGCGCTGGCCGCCGTCGCCCCGGGGGTGATGAGCGCGGCGGAGCGCGCGGCGCTGGCGGGGTCGATCCCGCTGATGGGCCGCATCGCCGCGGGCGTGCCGATCGAGGCGATCCAGCAGGCCTCCTCGCATATCGTCGCTCCGGCGGGGATGCTCGCCGCGGGGCACGAACACTACGCGCTCGAGGTCCGGGGCGACTCGATGATCGACGCGGGCATCCATGACGGCGACGTGGTGGTGATCGAACAGCGCGACAGCGCCGATGACGGCGACATCGTGGTGGCGCTGGTGGAGGAGCAGGAAGCGACCCTGAAGCGCCTGCGCCGCAAGGGCGGGATGATCGCGCTCGAAGCGGCGAACCCGGCCTACGAGACCCGCAGCTACCCCGAGGACAAGGTCCGCATCCAGGGCCGCCTCGTGGGCCTGATCCGCACCTACTGACCGGCGGGGGGCGCCGGCGGGGGGCGGCGCGAACCGGGGGTCACCCTCGACATCGCAAGCGCCTGCCAAAAGGGCCGTCCCGGGATCGGGGCGGCCCTTTTGCGCGGAGCGGTGCGGCGGCTGCGCGCGGGGGGGGGGGCGGCGGAGCGCGGGGGCGGCGGGCGTCCCTCGGCCGCGCCCCGCCGGGGGCGCCGCCCGGCACTCGTCCCGCCCGGGCAGGAGCGGTCGAACTGCGTCCCCGGGCGCCCCCGGGGCGGGCCCGCCGCGCCGCCCGTCCCGGCGCCGCCTCAGTCGATCTGGAGCGAGCGCTGGTCCACCGCCCGCCGCTCGGCCGAGTTGCCGAACACCGACCAGATCAGCTTGTCCAGCGCCCGCTTCGCGAAGGCGGCGTCGCGCGTCTCGGGGCTCGGCGCTTCGGCCTTCACGCTGCCGACCGCCAGCGTCCGGTCTCCGTCGCACAGCGCCACGTCCGCGGTGAACCCGGCCTTCGACAGCGGCGCGTCGCGCCCCATCGCCTGGGTCAGCGCGCAGATGTCCCGCGCCTCCATCGGCGCGCGGGCGTTGAAGATCAGCACCAGCCGCACCGCCTCCTTGTCCGCCAGCTCCACCGGGCGCGCGGTGAAGGGCGCGTCCTCGGCGTAGCTGTCCGGCCGCGCCAGCAGCGCCGCGGTGTCCGCCTGCGACAGGCCCGGATAGGGGGTGCGATGCATCTCCACCTCCCGCGCCTCGAGCAGGTAGGTGCTGTCATAGGACATCTGCCGGTTCACCAGCGAGACGTCGATCCGCTCCTCCGCCTCGCCGCAGCCGAGCAGCGGCAGGCACAGGCCCGCGAGAAGGAGGGGGCGCAGGGGCAGGGCGCTCTGCATGGGGGTCTCCCGTGGCTCAGACGTCGAGATCGGCGGCGAAGCGCGCGTTCTCCTGGATGTAGGTGAAGCGCTTCTCGGCCTTCTTGCCCATCAGCCGCTCGACCAGCTGGCCGGTCTCGCCCGGCTCGTCCTCGTCGATCGACACCCGGATCAGGGTGCGCGAGCGCGGGTCCATCGTGGTTTCCTTGAGCTGCTTGGGCATCATTTCCCCGAGGCCCTTGAAGCGCCCGACCTCGATCTTGCCGCGCCCCTTCGAGAGCTCGGCCACCAGCTCGTCCTTCTCGGCGTCGTCCTTGGCGTAGACGGACTTGGCGCCCTGCGTGACCCGGAACAGCGGCGGCGCGGCGAGGTAGAGGCGCCCCGCGTCGATCAGCGGCCGCATCTGGCGGAAGAAGAAGGTCATCAGCAGCGAGGCGATATGCGCCCCGTCCACATCCGCGTCGGTCATGATGACGATCTTCTCGTACCGCAGATCGTCGAGGTTGAACTTCGAGCCCGGCGTGACCCCGAGCGCCTGGCACAGGTCCTGGAGCTCCTGGTTCTGGGCCAGCTTCTCGGTCGTCGCGTTGGCGACGTTGAGGATCTTGCCCCGCAGCGGCAGCACCGCCTGGTTCTTGCGGTTGCGCGCCAGCTTCGCGGACCCTCCCGCCGAGTCGCCCTCGACGAGGAAGATCTCGGTCCCCTCGCGGGTGTTCGAGGAGCAATCCACCAGCTTGCCCGGCAGGCGCAGCCGCTTGGTGGCGGATTTGCGCTGGGTCTCCTTCTCCTGGCGCCGGCGCATCCGTTCCTCGGCGCGCAGGATCAGGAAGTCGAGGATCGCCTCGGCCCGCTTGGGGTCCGCCGCAAGCCAGGTGTCGAAACGGTCGCGCACCGCGCCCTCGACGAGGCGCGACGCCTCGGTGGTCGAGAGGCGGTCCTTGGTCTGGCCGACGAATTCGGGATCGCGGATGAAGGCCGAGACCAGCGCCCCCGCCGCCCCCGCCACGTCGTCGCGGGTGATCTGCGCGGCCTTCTTCTGGCCCGTCAGCTCGCCATGCGCGCGCAGCCCGCGGACCACCGCGTTCCAGAACCCCGCTTCATGCGTGCCGCCCTGCGGGGTCGGCACGGTGTTGCAGTACGACGAGACGAACCCGTCCCGCGCCGGGGTCCAGCTGATCGCCCATTCGACCGACCCGGCGGTGTCCGGGTCGAAACGCTCGTGGAACTGGACCTTGCCCGCGAAGGGCTCCTCGGAGAGCTGGAGGGACTTGCCCATCGTCTCCTTGAGGTAATCGGCGAGGCCCCCGGGGAAGTGGAACACCGCCTCCGAAGGCGTGTCGTCCCCCTCGGCGATCAGCGAGGGGTCGCATTTCCAGCGGATCTCGACGCCCGAGAAGAGATACGCCTTGGAGCGGACCATGGTCATCAGCCGCTTGGGCTTGAACCCTGCCTTGGCGCCGAAGATCTCGGTGTCCGGCACGAAGGTGACGGAGGTGCCGCGCCGGTTCGGCGCCGCGCCGACCTCCTCGACCGGGCCCAGAGGCTTGCCGCGGCTGAAGCCCTGGCGGAACAGGGCGCGGTTGCGCGCGACCTCCACCATCATCTCCGAGGACAGCGCGTTGACCACCGAGGCGCCCACGCCGTGCAGGCCGCCCGAGGTCTGGTAGGCTTTCCCCGAGAACTTGCCGCCCGCGTGCAGCGTGCACAGGATCACCTCCAGCGCCGACTTGTCGGGGAACTTGGGGTGCGGGTCGATCGGGATGCCGCGGCCGTTGTCGCGGATGATCAGCCGGTTGCCCGGCTGCAGGTCGACCTCGATCCGGCTCGCGTGGCCCGCGACCGCCTCGTCCATCGAGTTGTCGAGGACCTCGGCCGCCATGTGGTGCAGCGCGCGCTCGTCCGTGCCGCCGATATACATGCCCGGGCGCATGCGCACCGCCTCGAGTCCCTCGAGCACCTCGATGGAGCTGGCGTCGTAGCCGGACTGGTCCGCCGGACCGTCATGGAAAAGTCCGTCGTCCTGGGGCCCGGTTCCGGGCTTGGGGTCGGCCATGCTGGATGCGCTCCCGACTCTGTTGTTTGACTGCTCTGCAGCCAGTATCGGCCAGCGCGGCGGCGGCTTCAATGCGCGCCCGCCCGGCGGGGCGGGATTTCGCCCCCCGCAAGGCCCCGCGCAATGCTTGACAAGCCGCCCCCGCCCATGGATAAGGCCGCTTCTCCCGCCCGGACGCGTCCGGTGCGGGGCGCGTGCCTTGGCCGCGGCCCGACAGGGTCCGGGCAGGGGGCGCAAGATCCGCTCCGCATCCGCGGGGCGCGCAGTTCGAAGGCGGGGCGATCGCCCCACAAGCGCGCCGACCCGGGGGATCCGCCCCCGACCCGGCGCCGCCGCAGGACGCGGAACCGAAGGGAAGGACACGCGATATGTTCGCCGTGATCAAGACCGGCGGCAAGCAGTACAAGGTCGCCGTGGGCGACGAGCTTGCCATCGAAAAGCTGGAGGCCGAGGCCGGCGCTCCGATCGAATTCACCGAGGTGCTGATGGTCGCCGGTGAAGGCGAGCCCGTCATCGGCGCCCCGCGCGTCGCCGGCGCGCTGGTCAAGGCCGAGATCGTCGACCAGTTCCGCGGCCCGAAGGTCTACACCTTCCACAAGCGCCGCCGGAAGCACTCGTCCAAGCGGCTCAAGGGCCACCGTCAGTCGCTGACCTCGGTGCGCATCACCGAGATCGTCGCGGGCTGAAACGCAAGCTGAAGGAGACAGACAATGGCTCATAAAAAAGCAGGCGGTTCGTCCCGTAACGGCCGCGACTCCGCCGGCCGCCGCCTGGGCGTCAAGAAGTATGGCGGCGAAGCCGTCATCCCCGGCAACATCATCATCCGTCAGCGCGGCACCCAGTACTGGCCGGGCGTGAACGTGGGCATGGGCAAGGACCACACCCTGTTCGCCACCGCCGAGGGCAAGGTGACCTTCAAGAAGGGCCTCAAGGGGCGCACCTTCGTGAACGTGGCCGAGCTGCCGGAAGCCGCCGAGTGACGCGGCCCCGGGCGGCCCCGCGCCGCCCGGAGCGAATGATACCGCAAGGGGCCGACGGCGCGCCGTCGGCCCCTTCGCGTCTTTCTCCCGCCCGCCGCGAAGCGCCCGCCAGAGGCGTGGAGGACGGGGGATCCCGGACCGGCGCCCCCGCGCGCCGCCGCGCCGACCGCGGGCCCTGAAGGGCCGCCGCCCCGGAGGAGGGTGAGAGCGATGACTGACGAGGCTGGAAGCCTGACCCCGACCCGCGCCGCGCCCATCGCGCTGCGCGCGCCCGAGCCCGCGGACGCGGGACCGATCGGCATGTGGCTCTCGGATCCCGAGGTCGCGCGCAACCTGACCCAGATCCCCCACCCGTACCCGCCCGGCGCGGCGGAGACGATGGTGGAGCGGGCGCTGGCCGGGAAGCGCGCCGGGCCGCTCTGGGTCATGGCGCGGGGGGATGAGCCCGTCGGCCTCGTCTTCGTCAACGCCGCTTCGGGCGAGGGCGCGGGCCCGCAGGACCTGCGGATCGGCTACATGGTCGGCCCGCCCTGGCGCAACACCGGCTGCGCCACCGAGGGCGTCGCCGCCGCGGTGGACGCGCTGTTCGACGCGGGCGCCGAAACGGTGACGGCGAATGTCTTCACCGACAACCAGACCTCGGCCCGGGTGCTGACCCGGGTCGGCTTCGCCTATGAAGGCGACGGCATGGAATGGTCGGCGGGCCGCGGCGCCGCCGCCCCCTGCTGGCGCTACCGACTGACCCGCGCCGCGCGCGCGGCCGCACGGGACCGCGCCTGACCGGGCGCGGCCATGCGGCCCGCGGGACGCGGGCGCATCCAAGGAACGGGACATGAAATTCCTCGATCTCGCCCGCGTGCACCTGCGCTCCGGCGCCGGCGGCCCCGGCTGCATCAGCTTCCGGCGCGAGAAATTCATCGAATACGGCGGACCCGACGGCGGCGACGGCGGCCGGGGCGGCGACGTGATCGTCGAGGCGGTCGAGGGGCTCAACACCCTGATCGACTACCGCTACCGCCAGCATTTCTACGCCCAGAACGGCGAGCACGGCATGGGCAAGCAGCGCAGCGGCGCCAGCCGCGACGCCGTGGTCCTGAAGGTTCCCGTGGGCACCGAGATCCTGGAGGAAGACCAGGAGACGGTGATCGCGGACCTGACCGAGGTCGGCCAGCAGGTGCTGCTGTGCAAGGGCGGCAATGGCGGCTTCGGCAACCTGCATTTCAAGACCGCGACCAACCAGGCCCCGCGCCGCGCCAACCCGGGCCAGCCGGCGGTGGAGCGCACGGTGTGGCTGCGGCTGAAGCTGATCGCGGATGCGGGCCTCGTCGGCCTGCCCAACGCGGGCAAGTCGACCTTCCTGTCCGCGGTGTCCAACGCCCGGCCGAAAATCGCCGACTATCCCTTCACCACCCTCGTGCCGAACCTCGGCGTCGTCGGCGTCGACGGGCGCGAATTCGTGATGGCCGACATCCCCGGCCTGATCGAGGGCGCCCATGAAGGCCGCGGCATCGGCGACCGGTTCCTCGGCCATGTCGAACGCTGCTCGGCGCTGCTGCACCTCGTCGACATCACCGCCGAGAACCCGATCGAGGATTACAAGGTGATCTGCGGCGAGCTCGAGGCCTATGCCGAGGAGCTGGCGCAGAAGCCGCGCATCGTCGCCCTGTCCAAGATCGACGCCGTGCCCGCCGAGGACATCGCCTTCTGGCGCGAGGAACTCCAGGCCGTGGGCGCGACGGACGTGCTCGCGCTCTCCGCCGCCTCGGGGCAGGGGATCGAGGACGCCTTGCGCAGGATCATGGCGCAGATCGATGCGGACCGCGATTCTGGCAAGGACGAAGACGAGCCCTGGCGGCCCTGACCTGACGGGGCGGCGGGGCCCTTGCGGAGGACCACCCCCATGACCGCCCTGCACCTGCCTTCCCTGCACCTGCCTTCGCTGGCGCGCGCCCCGGCCCGCCTCCTCGGGGCGCTCGCGCTCCTGTCGCCGGCCGCTTGAGCGCAGGCCAGCCGCCCCGAGCAGATGGTGGCCGAGCCGGCCCTGGCCGGCCCGGTCGCCGGCCCCGGCTATGCCGTGGAGAAGGTGATCGGCGGCGAGGAGACCAGCCCCATCGCCATGTCCAAGGTCTCGGACGGCGCGTTCCAGCAGGCGCTGGCGGAATCGCTGCGCCGGATCGGGCTGCTCGACCCGGCCACGGGGCTGAAGATCACCGCCACGCTGATCGCGCTCGACCAGCCCATCGTCGGGTTCGACCTGACGGTGAAGGCCACCGGGCGCTACCAGGTCCATGACGCCGAGGGGCGCGAGCTCTACGACGAGATGTTCACCACCCCCTGCAAGGCGCCCTTCAGCAGTTCGCTGCTGGCGGTCGAACGCCTGCGCCTGGCCAACGAGGGCGCGATCAAGGCCAACATCGCCGCCTTCCTCGAGGACCTGGTGAAGACCCGCCACGCCGCCGGGGGCTGAGGCGCCCGCACGCCGCCCCTTGCCCCCGGCTCGCCGCGGCGCAATAAGCAGGGTCCGGCCCCGCGCGGGGCCGGACCCTGAATCGCCCCCGGGACCCGTCCCGCCGGGCCGCGCCGCCGGAGGGCGCCACGATGACCGCCAGCGCAGACGAGACCGGGATGACGGGGATGGCTTCGGCCACGCCGCTGGCCCATGCGCGGCTGGTGGCGGTCAAGATCGGCTCCTCGCTGTTGGTCGACCAGGCGACGGGAACGCTGCGCAAGACCTGGCTCGCGGGCCTCGCCGCCGATATCGCGGCGCTGCGGGCGCGCGGCTGCCAGGTGATCGTGGTCTCCTCCGGCGCCATCGCGCTGGGGCGCCGCCCGCTCGGGCTGCCCGCGGGCAAGCTGGCGGTCGAGCAGGCCCAGGCCGCCGCCGCCGTCGGGCAGATCCGCCTCGCGCAGGGGTGGGAGGAGGCGCTGGCCCCCCATGGCATCCCCTCGGCGCAGGTGCTGCTGACCCTGGCCGACACCCATGACCGTCGCCGCTACCTCAATGGCCGCGCGACGCTGAAGACGCTGCTGGACCTCGGCGCCTGCCCGGTGATCAACGAGAACGACACCGTGGCGACGGACGAGATCCGGTATGGCGACAATGACCGCCTCGCCGCCCGCGTGGCGCTGATGGCCGAGGCGGACGCGCTGGCGCTGCTCTCGGACGTGGACGGGCTCTACACCGCCAACCCGCGCAGCGACGCCTCGGCCCGGCGGCTGGATCGCATCGGCCGCATCACGCCCGAGATCGAGGCGATGGCCGCTGGCGCCGGCAGCGATGTCGGCACCGGGGGGATGCGCACCAAGCTCCTGGCGGCCAAGACGGCGCTGTCCGGCGGCTGCGCCATGGCGATCTGCCTTGGCGACGTGGACCGGCCCCTGTCGCAGCTGGCCGAGGGCGGGGCCGCGACCTGGTTCGTGCCCGAAACCTCGCCCGTCAATGCGCGCAAGCGCTGGATCGCGGGAATGAAGCCCGAGGGGCGGCTGGTGGTCGACGCCGGCGCCGCCCGGGCGCTGGCCCGCGGCGCCTCGCTGCTGCCCGCCGGGCTGCGCGGGGTGGACGGGGCGTTCGAGCGGGGCGATCCCGTCGCCATCGCCACCCAGGAGGGCGACGCCATCGGCGCCGCGCTCTCGGGCTATTCCTCGGACGAGGCGCGCGCCATCGCGGGCCTGCAGACCAGCCAGATCGAAGCCGCGCTCGGCCACCAGGCCCGCGCCGCCGTCGCCCATCGCGACGACATGGTGATCTGGGACGATGCGACCGCGGAAGCGGCCGCCCTCCCGTCGCCGAAGCCGACCGTCCCGGGCCCGCGCCCGGACTGATCGTTTTCGCGCGCATGGGCGGTCCTTCGGGCGTCGCCGCCCCGCCGCGAAGGCGGGGGGCGGCGGCGGCTGGCATACCGGCCCGCGATCCGCTAGACCCTTCGCACCCCTCCAAAGACGGCGCCCAGGGAAGGAAGACCCATGCTTGACGACAAGTCGATGGACGTGAAGGCCGTGATGGCCGAGATCGGCGCGAAGGCCAAGGCCGCCGCCGCGCAGCTGGCCTTTGCGGCGCCCGAGGCGAAGGCGAAGGCGCTGGAGGCCGCCGCCGATGCGCTCGAGGCCCGCGCGCAGGAGATCAAGGACGCCAATGCGCAGGACATGGAATTCGGGCGCGAGAAGGGGCTGAGCGCCGCCATGCTCGACCGGCTGGAGCTCAACGACGACCGCATCAAGGCGATGGCGGACGGGCTGCGGGCCATCGCGGGGCAGGAGGATCCGGTCGGCGCGGTGATGGAGGCGTGGGAGCGTCCCTCGGGCCTGAAGATCCGCCGCGTGCGCACCCCCCTCGGGGTCATCGGCGTGATCTATGAAAGCCGCCCGAACGTGACCGCCGACGCCGGGGGCCTGTGCCTGAAATCCGGCAACGCCGCGATCCTGCGCGGCGGCTCGGAATCCTTCCACTCCACCCGCGCCATCCATGCCTGCCTCGTGGACGGCCTGCGCGCGGCGGACCTGCCCGAGGACGCGATCCAGGTGGTCCCCACCCGCGACCGCGCCGCGGTGGGCGAGATGCTGACCATGACCGGGACCATCGACGTGATCGTGCCCCGCGGCGGCAAGGGCCTCGTCGGCCGGGTGCAGGCCGACGCCCGCGTGCCGGTCTTCGCCCATCTTGAAGGCATCTGCCATGTCTATGCCGACCGCGACGCCGATTTCCCCAAGGCGCTCAAGGTCATCCTCAACGCCAAGACCCGCCGCACCGGCATCTGCGGCGCGGCCGAGTGCCTGCTGATGGACGGCCCCTATGCCGAGGCGCACGGGGCCGAGACCATCGGCGCCCTCCTTGATGCGGGCGTCGAGGTGCGCGGCGACGCGGCGGTCCAGGCCATGGATGCGCGCGTGGTCCCCGCCCAGCCCGACGACTGGGGGCGCGAGTATCTCGACAGCATCATCGCCGCGAAGGTGGTGGACGGGGTGGACGGCGCGATCGAACATATCCGCGCTCATTCTTCGAGCCATACCGAGGCGATCCTGACCGAGAACGACGCGACCGCGGACCGCTTCTTCGCCCGGGTCGACAGCGCCATCCTGATGCGCAACGCCTCGACCCAGTTCGCCGACGGGGCGGAGTTCGGCATGGGCGCCGAGATCGGCATCGCCACGGGCAAGATGCATGCGCGCGGGCCGGTCGGCGCGGTGCAGCTGACCTCGTTCAAGTACCTGGTCGAGGGGGACGGCACGACCCGCGCCTGAGTCGTCCGGCCGCCGCTTCGCGCGCTGTTAAGAAACCCGCGCCATCCTCAGGGTGGCGCGGGAGTCGTTTGCAGGCCGGTTTCTCCCTATGCGCGCATGGTTAACTTCGCATTCACCCGGGTTTCGGGCCGATTCACTTTGACGCCTTTGAAGGGTTGCCCCGACGTCATTGGAAATTAGCCCTAATTTTTAGCAAACCTGTTGGTAACCCATTGATCGGCCCAAATTTCCAACGCAATATCCCCCGCAAGAAACGAAACCGTTCAGGAGCTTATCAATGCACGACGGCAACCCCGCCGATCACGCCCCGCAGGCTCAGGCGGACGCCGAGGTTCAGACGCGCCGTCCGCGCGGCCGGCCGAAGGTCATGCCGGACGCCGAGCAGGCGCGCATCATCCTGGAAAATGCAGAACGGCTGTTCCTCGAGCAGGGCTTCTCCGGCGCCACGATGAACGACATCGCCGCCGCCTGCCGGATGTCCAAGCGTACCCTCTATCGTCTGTTCCCCTCGAAGACCGAGATGTTCGCCGAGCTGGTGCGCCGTCACCGCAAGCGGATGGTGGACCTCTCGGAGATCCCCGACGACATGCCCATCGCCCAGGCCCTGCGCCGCGCGATGAGCGCGGATCTTGACGAGGGCGCCGCGCGCAGCCGCGTTCACCTTCTGCGGATGGTGATGATGGAGGCCGAGCGCACCCCCGACATCGCCCGCGTGGTGCAGCGCGAGGCCGCCGGCGGCGCGCGTCCCGAGCTGGCCGAGTTCCTGGCCAAGCGGGCCGAGCGCGGCGAGATCGTCATCCCCGACGCCGACCGCGCCGCGGAAATGCTGATCGACCTCGTCTACGGCGCGCTGATCCGCCGCCGCGACGGCGCCTATGGCTGGCGCAATGTCGAGGAGCGTCGCCGCAACATCGAGACCGGGATCGACCTGTTCCTCAACGGCGCCATCCCGCGCTGAGCGGGACACATTGACAACGCAACGGTTTTGCGGCGGGGTGACCTCCCCGATCTTCGCCGCAGGACGCCCATGACGCCCCCGTTTTCACAGCCCGCCGCGCATCGCGTCCCGGGCGGAGACGTCCGCTCCTGCGCCGCCCGGCGCGCGCCCGCGCGCCGCCCCCGAGCAGCCAGGAAGCCCTCATGATCCTTCACAACTACTTCCGCTCCAGCACCTCGGTGCGCCTGCGCGTGGCCCTGAACCTCAAGGGCCTCGCCTATGACTACGTGTCCTACGCGCTGCAGAAGCAGGAGCAGTCGGCCCCCGATTTCCTCGCCCGCAACCCGCAGGGGCTGGTCCCGGCGCTTGAGCTCGAGGACGGCGCGGTGCTGCACCAGTCGCTGGCGATCATCGAGTGGCTGGACGAAACCCATCCCGACCCGGCGCTTCTGCCCTCGGACCCGATGCTGCGTGCGAAGGCCCGGGCCTATGCCTACATGATCGCGTGCGAAATCCACCCGCTGAACAACCTGCGCGTCCTCAACACGCTGCGCTCCGAGTTCGGCGCCGACGATGCCGCCGTCGCCGCCTGGTTCCGCAAATGGGTCGAAACCACCTTCACCCCGCTTGAGAAGATGCTGGCCGAAGCCCCTGAAACCGGGACCTTCTGCATGGGTGAGACGCCGACGCTGCCGGACCTGTGCCTCTATGCCCAGGTGTGGAACAACAAGCGCTTCCAGGTCGACATGGCGCCGTTCCCGACCATCTCCCGCATCTTCGACGCCTGCGACGCGCTCGAGGCCTTCGCCAAGGCCGCCCCGCCGGTTCAGCCGGACGCGTTCTGAGGGGGCGCGTTCCGAGGGGGCGCGTTCCGAGGGGCCGCGCAGGCTTTCCTTAACCCTCCGCCGCTAGCGTCCCCACCACTGGGGGCAGAGCGGCGGAGGACCCGATGACCGACCGGCCCGGCATGGTCGACGCGATGGTGATCGGCGCGCAGAAGGCGGGCACCACCTGGCTGTGGGAAGCCCTGCGCCGCCGCGCCGATGTCTTCACCCCCCCGGTGAAAGAGCTTCACCACTACGATCACCGCCATATCCCCGCGAACCGGGCCTGGACCCACCGGCACCTGCGCCGCGGCGTCCGCCAGGCGCTGCGCTGGCACGTCAACCGCGCCAACCCGTTCGACCGGGACTGGATCGACTATCTCGTCGATCTCGCCGACCGCGCGCCCTTCACCCAAGGCTGGTACGCCCGCGCCTTCGCCCGCGCGCCCGCGGGCGCGCTGCGGCTGGACGTGACCCCGGAATACGCCTCGCTGCCGCCCGAGGGGGCCGCCGAGGCGGTCGCGGACAACCCGGGTCTGAAGGTCGTCCACGTGCTGCGCGATCCCGTCGACCGGGCGCTGAGCCAGGTCCGCATGGGCTTCGCCCGCCGCAAGCTTGCCGCCCCGGGGCGCGAGGATTGGGCGCAGGCGCTGGCGGACCCGGATCTCGCGGATCGGTCGGACTATGCCCGCCACCTTGCGACCTGGGGTGCGGCGCTGCCGCCGGATCGCATTCTTCGCCTGAATTTCAGCATGTTGCGGGATGATCCTGCGGCGCTGCTTGACCGGGTGGAGGGCTTCTTCGAGCTTCCCCCCGCAGCCCGCCCGGCGGGCTTCGCCGACGCCGTCCATGCCGGTCCGCGGATCGAGGCGCCGGCCTGGGTGCGGGCCGATCTCGACGCCCGCCTCGCCCCCCAGCGCGCGGCGATGGCGCGGGCGCTCGCCGCCGCGCAGCCCCCACGCCTGCGCACCGATCTGGGTCCCGGTCTGGACCTCGCGCCGTCGCCCGCCACCCCCTCCCGCGCCGGGCAAATCCTGTCGCTGGTCCGGGGGCGGGGATGAGCCTGCCCTTCTTCATCCTGACGCTGCCGCGCTCCGGCTCCTACCACCTGGTCAGCCTGCTCGACAGCGCGCCCGACCTCTCCTGCCATGGCGAGGTGTACAAGCGCGACCGGGTCGAGCTCGCCCCCGCCACGCGCCGTCGCCTCGGGCTTGGACCGGCGGAGGTGGCCCCGCGCGACGCGATGGGAATGGACCTTGTGAAGGCGCTCCAGGGCAGGGGAAAGCCAAGCGGGTTCAAGGCATTCCCGCAGCATCTTGAGGCTTTGCCTCATCGCCGCGCGCTGCTGTTCGGCCAGGGCCTGCGCCGCGTCGCGCTGACCCGCGATCCGCTGGCCGCCTATCTCTCGGCCCTGCGCGCCCGGGCGACCGGGCGCTGGGTGCGCATGGCGGGTGAGGCCGCGCCGCCGGTGATCCCGATCCGTTACGATCCCGATGAGTTCGAGGCCCGCCTCGCCGCCCGCGCCCGGTTCGACCGCCTCCTGGACGAGATCGAGGCCGCCGCGCCCGGAACCCTCCACCGCATCGACTATGACCGGCTGTCCGATCCCGGCGCGCTGACCGGGCTGCTGCGCTTCCTCGGCTCGCGGGCCGAGGGCGCCGCGCTGCGATCCGACCGCGCGCGCCAGCACTGCCACCCGCCCTTCGCCGGGGTGCAGAACCCCGGGGAGATGGAGGACCACCAGCGCGCCCTCGGCCGCCCCTTCCCGCAGGACGCCCCGCAGAACGCCCCGCGGGCCGCCCCGGACGGCGCGCCGGCCGCGCCCCCGGCGCGGCGCGGGCGGGCGAGCGGGGGCTTCATGCCCCCCGAACCCGCCCGCTCCCCCGCCGCGACGCGGCGCTGAGCGGGCGTCACGCGGGCGGCGTCTCCTGCACCTCCGCCGCGCCGAGCGCGAGGCACATGGCGCGCACCGCCGCGACCCCCGCCTCCAGCGCCGCGCGGTCGGTCGAGCGCGCCACCAGCGTCGTCCCCAGCCCGCCGCGGAAGAACGGGTAGGACCCGAAGGACACCCCCGGATGCGCCGCCGCGATCTCGCCCAGCGGGCCGGAGATCTCGCCCTCGGGCAGCGGCGCGCGCAGCGCGTGGCTCAGCATCGGCGGCCCGCCCGCAAGCCGCGGGCGCAGGCTGTCCAGCATCGCCTCGAAGATCGCCGGAACCCCGGCCATCACGTGGACGTTGCGCAGGGTGAAGCCCGGCGCCTGGCTCACGGGGTTGAGGATCAGCTCCGCTCCCTCCGGGATCCGCGCCATCCGCAGCCGCGCGTCGTTCAGCGCCCCCGGCTCGTAATAGGCCTCGAGGATCGCGCGCGCGTCGTCGCGGATCCCGATCGGGGCCCCGAAGGCCGCCGCCACCGCGTCGGCGGTGATGTCGTCATGGGTCGGCCCGATCCCGCCCGAGGTGAAAACGTGGTCATGCGCCCCCGACAGCGTGCGCACCGCGTCCACGATGGCGTCCCGGTCATCGGCGATCACCCGCACCTCGCGCAGCGAAATCCCGATCTCGGTCAATCGCTTGGCCAGGTGCCACATGTTGGCGTCGCGGGTGCGCCCCGACAGCACCTCGTCCCCGATCACGATCATCGCCGCGCGCGGCTGGGTTCCGCTTCCGTCCATCTCGCCCTCTCTCTCGCCCCCTTGCGCAGGCGGCGGCGGCGGGATACCCCGCCGGTCATGCAATTCGCAGCGCCCCTGGTCCGCGCCACCCTCATCCGGCGTTATAAGCGGTTTCTGGCCGACGTCACGCTCCCGGACGGGACCGAGGCGACGGCCCATTGCGCCAATCCGGGCGCGATGACCGGCATGGGCGACCCCGGCGACGCCGTGTGGCTGGAGCCGAACGACGATCCGAAGCGCAAGCTGAAATACTCCTGGAAGCTGACCGAGCGCGGCGGCGCCTTCATCGGCGTCGACACCGCCATGCCCAACCGCATGGTGCTCGAGGCCCTGAAGGCCCGCGTCCTCCCCGCCTTCGCCGACTGGCCCGGGATCCGGGCCGAGGCGAAATGGGGCGACCGCTCCCGCATCGATTTCCGCCTTTCAGGCCCCGACAGGCCCGACATGTGGGTCGAGGTGAAGGCGGTGTCCCTGTCCCGCGCGCCGGGGCTGGCCGAGTTCCCCGACACGGTGACCGCGCGCGGCGCGAAACACCTGGCCGAGCTTGCGGATATCGTGCGCAGCGGCGCCCGGGCCGCGATGCTCTATGTCATTCACCGCACCGATTGCGACCGCGCCGCCATCGCCGCCGATCTCGACCCCGCCTATGCCGCCGCCTTCGCCGCCGCCCGCGCGGCCGGGGTCGAGGCCTACGCCGCGCGGGCCGAGCTTTCCCCCGCCGGCGCGCGCATCAGCGGCCCTGCCGCCGCGCCGCCGCATCCGACCCTGCCGGGCGCGGCCTGACGCCCTTTTGCGCCCGGCCCCGTACCGCGATATGTAAGACCGGCGCGGGCGACGCCCCCCGCGCCCGAACCCGAAGGAAGAGGACCCCGCCATGGACGGATCCAAGCCCGACGTGACCCCCGAGGGGATCCGCATCTACGCGCCCGAGGATTTCGAGGGCATGCGCCGGGCCGGCCGCGTGGCGGCCGAGATCCTGGACGAGGTCGCCCCGCTGGTGCGCGTCGGCGCCACGACGGCCGAGATCGACGCGGCCATCGCGCAGATGGTGACCGACAAGGGGACCGTTTCGGCCACCATCGGCTATCGCGGCTACCAGCACGCCTCCTGCATCTCGGTCAACCACGTGGTCTGCCACGGCATCCCCGGCTCCGAGATCCCCAAGTCGAAATACGAGAAGAAGAAGCGCGGCGACGACGTGCTGGTGGATGGCGACATCCTCAATATCGACGTCACCGTGATCCTCGACGGCTGGTATGGCGACAGCAGCCGCATGTATATCGCCGGGTCCCCCAAGCCCTTCGCCCTGCGCCTGATCGACGTGACGCACGAGGCGCTGATGCGCGGCATCGCCGCCGCGAAGCCGGGCGCCACCTTCGGCGACATCGGCCACGCGATCCAGGTCTATGCCGAGGGGCAGAACTGCTCGGTCGTGCGCGATTTCTGCGGCCACGGCCTCGGGACCGCGTTCCACGAGCCGCCGAACGTGCTGCATTACGGCCGCCCCGGGACCGGCGCCACCCTGCGCCCGGGCATGTTCTTCACCATCGAGCCGATGATCAATCTCGGCCGGTACGAGACCAAGACCCTCTCGGACGGCTGGACCGCGGTCACCCGCGACGGGACCATGTCGGCGCAGTTCGAGCATTCGATCGGCATCACCGAGGAGGGGGCCGAGATCTTCACCCTCTCGCCCGCGGGCAAGTTCCACCCGACCTGGGGCTGAGAGCGCGCGCGAGGGGACGCGAAGGAATGGTCATTCTGCTCGCCGCCGCGGCGCTCAACCTCGCGCTCGCCTTCGGGGCGGGGATCTGGGTGCAGGTGACGCTCTACCGCCGCCTGATGCGCCTGTCCGAGGGCGACCGCTGGGCGCCCAATGGCTGGGGCACCAATCTCGGCAAGTTCTTCAAGGGCGAGTGGGAGCCGGGCCTTCGCCCGCGCTGGATCGGCGCGAACCTCTGGGCCGTCGTCAGCGTGGTGCTGGCGCAGGCGCTGAGCAGCTATGCCGCGGGAGCCTGAGCAGGGGCCTGAGCCGCGGCCTGAGCAAGGGCCTGGGGGCCAGCCGCAGGACATGCACAGACGGCGCCGGGGGCCTCTCCCGGCGCCGTCTGCATGTCAGTACTTCGCCTGCTCGCGCCGGATCGCCTCGATCCGCTGGCTGACCGACAGAAGATCGCCCAGCGTGCGGATCCCCTCGGCCTCCAGCGCCGGGATCAGCCGGGCGAAGACCTCGGCCGTCGCCACCGCATCCCCCAGCGCCGTGTGGCGCAGCTCGGGCGGGATCTCGACGCCATAGCGGGCGCAGAGATCGTCGAGCGTGTGCTTGCCGGTCGTGGGGTCCAGCCGGGCCGAGATGGCCACCGTGTCCGCCACCGGGTTGTCGAAGCGCAGGCCCAGATCGGCTTCCTTGCGGCGCAGGAAAGCCATGTCGAAGGGCGCGTTATGCGCCACCAGCACCGAGCCTTCGGCGAAGGCGTGGAAATCGCGCCCCACCACGTCGAAGCCCGGCGCATCGGCCACGTCCGCGTCGGTCAGCCCGTGGAACTTCGTGGACGCGGGCGGGATCCTGCGGCCCGGATTGACCAGCGCGTCGAACTGCTCTCCGGGCACCACGCGCCCGCCAAGCACGCGCGCGGCGGCGATCTGCACGATCTCGTCGCCGCCCGAGGGGGACAGGCCCGTCGTCTCGGTGTCGAACACCACGAAGGACAGCTCGCGCAGCGGGCGCTCATCGGCCCAGGAGGCGACGGGCTGGCGCATCAGCTCGAAGTCGTAGAACTCCGGCCGCGCGGCGTCGGGGCGGGGGGCGGCGGCCAGCGTCTCGGCCAGCGGCAGCGGCAGCACCAGGCGCGCGCGCCCGCCCCCGGCCTCGGACCACAGGCCCGCGCCGTGATGGGCCAGCGCCTCGCGCCCCGTCAGCCCGCGCAGCCCGACGCCGAGACGGCGCGAGAGCGCCTCGTCCAGCGCCTCGGCCCCGAGCGGCTTGCCCTGCCATTCAAGCGTCAGCGCCGCCTCGTCCCGCGCGGCGCCGTCCCGGCCCGCGGGGCGCAGCGACAGCTTCAGCGGCTGGCCCGCCGCGGGGCCGCCCGCGCCCGCCGCGGCCTTCGCCGCCGCCTCCAGCGTCGCGAGGATCGAGAGCATGTCGCAGACCAGCGCCGGGCCGTTCGCGATCCCCTCGCCCGGGTCCAGCACGATCCCGTCCGCGGCGCAGCGCCCGGCAAGGGCCGCGGCGATCTCCTCGGGGTGGGTGGCGGACATCGGCCAATGCGCGGCGATGGCGGCGTCCTGGCGCCGGCCGAGCTCGGTCACCAGCGCCGACAGGCCCTCTGTCTCGGCGTCCAGCGCATCGTCGAGGGCGCCCGCCAGCGCGGGGTCCCCGGCGCCCCGGCGGGCGGCCAGCAGCGCGCCGATATTGGCGGCCGAGCGGCGCAGCGCCTCGAGCGCCTCTTCCAGCAGCTGGTCGCGGGCGGCGTGGCCCTCCATCTCCTCGGTCGCGTCGCGGAAGGCGAAGACATAGGCGCCGCCGCCGCTCTCGGCCTCGTCGAACTCCAGCGGCGCCAGGCGCCCGCGATACATGCGCGAGCCGTCGGCGGCGGCGCAGAGGATCTCGGCCTCGGCCGCGTCCCCCTCGGCAAGGCGCGAGACCGCGTGGTCGAGCGGTTCCGTGCGCAGCCAGCGGCGCAGCGGGCGGGCGAGGCCGATCCCCTCGCCGCCCCCCGGCAGCTGCGCCATGGCGCGGGCGTTGTAGAGCAGCACCCGGTGGTCGCGGGTGCAGATCACCACCGCCTCGGGCAGCCCGTTGATGACGGTCTCGAGCCGCTTGCGGCGGGCATGGAGGGCGGCGGTTTCCGCGGCCACCGCCCGCCCCAGCGCGCCGCGCGCGCCGTGCAGCGCCTCGGCGGCCTCGGCGGCGGCGGGGGCGAGCGCGCCGAGCCAGCGGCCCGGGGCGGTGTCGACGCCCGCGCCCGCGGGGCCGGCGTCGACCCGCGCGCGGGCGGTCAGGTCCTGCGCCAGCCGGTCGATGGGCCGGGCCACGTGCTGATCGAACCGGGTCCAGACCCAGAGCGTGACGGCGGCGAGCCCCAGCGCGCCCATGACGGCCCCGAGGGTGAGGGCCGGGAGGGCCGCCTCGCGCGCCGCGGGGTCGAGGCGCGATGCGGCGAACCAGGCGCCGCCCGCGATGGCGGCGGCCCCGGCGAGGGCGATCAGCCCGAAGAACAGGAAGATGCGCAGCCGCAGCGACCAGGCCTGCGGGCCGCGCGCGGGGCGCGCCGGCTTCGGCGGGGGCGGCGGGGTCAGCCCCCCATGCTCGGCGGCGGGCGCGGGCGCGGGCGCGGCGTCCACGGGGTCGGCGTCGGCGTCGGCGGCATGGGCGGCGCCCGGGGCGGGGGCGTCCTTGCCTGCGCCCGGCCCCTGCAGCACCGGCGCGGCGGGCGGGGTGCGGGCGAGCGCGGCTTCGAGCGTGCCGGGCGCCGGGTCCGCCGGGTCCCCCGGGGCCGCGGCGGGGTCTTGCGCGGGATCAGCCATGTCGCGCCTCCCCGCCCGCATCGCGGGCCATCAGCGCCCGCACCCGGGCCACCAGGTCGCGCGCGTCGAAGGGTTTGACCAAGAAGTCATCCGCGCCCGCCGCCTTCGCCCGCTCGGCCGCGTGGGCCCCGGCGGCGGCGGACATCATCAGGATCGGGGCCTGGCCGAAGGCGGGCTGGCGGCGCAGCGCCTCGCAGACCGCGAACCCGCCGAGCCCCGGCAGGCCCACGTCCAGCAGCAAGAGGTCGGGCGCCGCCTCGGACATCGCCGCCACCGCCTCGGCGCCGTCGGCATAGCGTTGCGGCGCGAAGCCCTCGCGCTCCATCAGCACCCGAAGGGCGAGCGCGATGCTGTCCTCGTCCTCGACAATGGCCACCGTTTTCATGACGCGTCCTCCCAGAGCCGCCTGATCCGTTTCGTCGTTCCGTCCGATCGTCATTTCGCGTCTTTTGATCGGGCCGGGCCCCGCCGCCGGGGCCCGCGCCGATCCTGCACCGGCGCCGCGCGCCGCGCGCTCAGCCGCAAAGGGCCGAGAGCACCGGGTCGCCCGCCTCGGCCCCGCGCCAGCGCACCCCCTCGGGCAGGCCCGCGTCGCCGAGCGCCGCGCCCTGGGGCACCTGGCCGAGGCGCGAGCCGGGACAGTCCGCCAGCAGGTCCATCGCCGCCGGGGGCATCCGCCGGTCGTAGAAATAGAGGGTCGCGAGGCGCATCCCCGGGGCCGCGTCGTTGCGGCGGGCGGCCGCGACGTCGAGCGCGGCGAAACGCTCCTCGGGCGGCGAGACCCAGGTCCAGGGCTTGAACCAGGTCGGCGCGGCGGCGCTTTCGACCACCACCAGCCCCGCGGGCAGCCCGTCCCGGGCGCGCGGGCCCCAGGCGTAATCCATGTAGACCGAGTACCCGATCATGCCGATCCCGGCCGCGGCCGGAACCAGCCAGCCGGGCAGCCGCCCGCCGGACAGCTTGCGCAGCGCCATGGCGAACCCGCCTGCGCCGACGCCGAGCGCGATGGCCCCGATCAGCTCCCAGAACATGGCATCTCCTTCCCTCGGAGCCCGTCTTGGCGCGGGTCCCCGTATCGCCCGCCGCGGAAGATCCGCGGCGCGGGCAAGTTACATCAGCCCGCCGCCGCGGCCCGAGGCGGCGCCCGACTGCATCGTGCGGATCACCCCGAACGCATCCTTCAGGTGGTTGCGCTCAAGCTCCGACAGCGTCGTGGGGTCCATGAAATTGTCGGGCTTCTCGCCCCGCCGCACCTGGGCGGCCTGGTGGCGCAGCCGCGTCTCGGCGATCATGTCATAGGCGTCGAGCAGGTCGGCGATGCCGGACGCGCTCGCCGCCCCCCGCTCCTTCGCCGCGATCAGCCGCGCACGGGTGCCCGCCGCCTCGATCTTCGCGATCAGCGCATAGAGCCGGCCCAGGTCCACCACCGGCACCACGCCGTTATGCTTGAGGTCGAGCGTGTTCTTGTGCTCGCCCGACCGGACCAGCGCGAAGCCGCGGAACAGGCCCAGCGGCACCGTGTGCTTGAGGCTGTTGGAGGTCATGTGCGCGACGAAGATGGTGTTCTTCGACGCCATCTCCAGCGTCTCGGCCTGGAGGCCGGTGAACAGGCTCTCATCCCCGCCGATGGGGCGCAGGTCGAACATCACGCTCGCCAGCATCTGCGCCATCGGGTCGGGTTTCCTCACCCAGCCTTCGAAATAGCTGCGCCACACGCGGACCGGCTGCCGCCAGCGGGCGTTCGACGCCATCATGTCGCCGGGGCAGTAGACATAGCCGATCTCGTTCAGGCCGTCGCAGACGAACTCCGCGAAATCCTTGAAATACTGGCCATGCTCGGCTTCCACGTAGTCGTCCGACAGGATCAGGCAGTTGTCCTGGTCCGAGACGCCCGTCTGCTCCTGCCGCCCCTGCGATCCGCAGGCGAGCCAGAGCCACGGGACCGGCGCCGGGCCGATGGTCTCCTCGGCCAGGGTCAGCAGGCGGCGGGTGGCGGCGTCGGCGATGTCGGTGATCATCCGGGTGATCGCCTCGGGGCGCGCGCCCTGGGCGACGAGCTGCGCCAGCAGGCCCGGGATCGCCGCGGTGATCGGGATCATCTCCTCGGCCGAGCCCTTGCGGGCGATGTCGCCGACAAGATGCGCCGCGCTCAGCGCCTCGCGCCGCACGAGGTCGGTCTGGGTGACGATCCCCAGGAGCTTGCCGTTGTCGACCACGGGCAGGTGGCCGATGCGCCGCTCGGCCATCATGTGCAGCGCGTCGAGGCCGAGCGCGGTGGGCGCGAGGGTGCGCAGGCCGGTGGTCATCACCTCCGAGCCCGGCGTCTCGCCGTCGATGCCCTGCGCCAGCACGCCGACCATGTCGCCCGCGGTCAGGATGCCGTCGAGCCGCCGCCCCTCGCCCAGCAGCACGCAGGAATGCTTCTTCTCCTGCATGATCCTGGCCAGCGCGCGCACCGGCGCGCCGGGGGGCAGCAGGGCGGGGTCCGGGGTCATGATGTCCGAGACGGGGAGCGTGGCGAGGTCGGGCTTGCGCGGCCCCGCGTCCAGCCCCTCGCCAAGGTCCTTGCGCCCCGAGACGAGGAAGCGCGCGAAGGCCGGGAAATCGGCCATCAGCATGCGCAACACGCCCTCGGGGACGAAGATCAAGCGGCTGTCGGCAGTGGCCACGACCTGCGCGCGCGAGCCCTGGCCGCGCAGCAGCGGGCGGTCGCCGACGCGGTCGCCGGGGCCGCGATGGGCGATGGGGTGGCCGGTCTCGTCCCGAAGCTCGACGCCGCCGGTGCGCACCAGGTGGATGCCGGTGGGAAGCTGGCCGAGGGCGATCAGCTCCTCGCCCGCCTTCACCTCGACGATCGACGCCTCGCGCGCCGCCTGTTCCAGCACCGCCGGGGGCAGGGCGTCATAGGGCTGACAGGTCGTCAGGAAGGCATGAATTTCGCCGTGCTGCATGGCGCCGAGGATCCTTCTGCCGGGCGAAAGGCGCCGGGGCGCGGGGGGCCTGCCGAAGGGGGGAAGGGGCAGGGGGCCGGGCCGGGGCGGCGCATTCGCGTCAGGGGCGCGCCATGTCGGCGCCGCTGGCGGAAATGCGTCTGGTTCGCTGCAGGCTCCGCCGGGGACAGGCATGGCGCAAGCTGCGGGTCCGCGCCTTGATTTGGGTCAGGCGGGAAGGGGGAGGGAGCCGGGGGCGCGGCGCGCGCGCCCCCGGCGGTCTTGCAAGGTCCGATCAGTGGTCCTGGGCGGCGCCGGCGCCGCGCGGCACGCGGATCGACTCGACCATGTCCTTGATCTCCTGCGGGGTGTCCTCGGTCGCGTTGGACACGAAGTAGGCGACCGCGAAGTTCACCATCGCGCCGACGGCGCCGAAGGAGGTGGACTTGATGGTGCCCAGCAGCGGGTCCGCATCCGTGAACGAGTTGGTGTCCGGGATGAAGAACCAGCCCTTGTGCAGGAAGATGTAGACCAGGGTGACGACGAGGCCGGAGACCATGCCCGCCACGGCGCCCTTGTTGTTGATGCGGGTCGAGAAGATGCCCATCATCAGCGCCGGGAAGATCGAGGCCGCCGCCAGGCCGAAGGCCAGCGCCACGGTCTGCGCCGCGAAGCCCGGGGGGTTGAGGCCCAGGTAGGTCGCCACCGCGATCGCCACGGCCATCGCGATCCGGGCCGACATCAGTTCGCCCGATTCAGAGATGTTCGGGTTGATGGCGCCCTTGATCAGGTCGTGGGAGACTGCGGAGGAGATCGCCAGCAGCAGGCCCGCGGCGGTGGAGAGCGCGGCGGCGAGGCCGCCCGCGGCCACCAGGCCGATGACCCAGCCGGGCAGGTTGGCGATTTCCGGGTTGGCCAGCACGAGGATGTCGCGGTTGAACACGGTCAGCTCGTTCTCGGAGCCCCAGCCCGCCGCTTCCATCTTGGCCACGGTGTCGGCGTTCGCGTCGTTGAAGTAGACGATCACGCCGTCGCCGTTCTTGTCCTCGTAGTCGAACAGGCCGGTCTTCTTCCAGGTCGCCATCCAGGCGTAGGCGTCCTCGGACTCGATGGTCTCGACCGACACCGGGGTGCTCTGCGCGCCGTTCGGCCACATCAGCTCCGAGATGTTCAGGCGCGCCATGGCGCCGACGGCCGGGGCGGTCAGGTACAGCAGCGCGATGAACACCAGCGCCCAGCCCGCCGACCAGCGCGCGTCCGACACCTTGGGAACGGTGAAGAAGCGCATGATCACGTGCGGCAGACCCGCGGTGCCGATCATCAGCGACAGGGTGAACAGCACCATGTTGAGCGTGTCGGCATGGTGGGTGGTGTACTCGGCGAAGCCCAGCTCGCGGACGATCTGGTCAAGCTTGGCCAGCAGCGGCTCGCCCGAGCCGGTGTGATCGCCGAACAGGCCCAGCGCCGGGATCGGGTTGCCGGTCAGCTGCAGCGAGATGAAGATGGCCGGGATGGTGTAGGCCATGATCAGCACGACGTACTGCGCGACCTGGGTGTAGGTCACGCCCTTCATGCCGCCGAACACCGCGTAGGCGAACACGACGCAGGCGCCGATCAGCAGGCCCGTGGTGTTGTCGACCTCGAGGAAGCGGCCGAAAGCCACGCCCACGCCGGTCATCTGGCCGATCACGTAGGTGGTCGACGCGACGATCAGGCAGATCACCGCCACCAGGCGCGCGGTCGGGGAGTAGAACCGGTCGCCGATGAACTCGGAGACGGTGAACTTGCCGAACTTGCGCAGGTAGGGCGCGAGCAGGAGCGCGAGCAGCACGTAGCCGCCGGTCCAGCCCATCAGGAACGAGGAGTTGTCATAGCCGGTGAAGGCGATGAGGCCGGCCATCGAGATGAAGGACGCGGCGGACATCCAGTCCGCGGCGGTCGCCATGCCGTTGGTCACCGGGTGGACGCCGCGGCCGGCGGCGTAGAATTCGGCGGTCGAGCCCGCGCGGGCCCAGATCGCGATGCCGATGTACAGCGCGAAGGACGCGCCGACAAAGAGCAGGTTCAGAGTGAACTGGTCCATCTGTCAGAAACCCCCTTGCTTATTCTTCGTCCACGCCATGGGCGCGGTCGACGGCGTTCATGCGCCAGGCGTAGAAGAAGATCAGCGCCAGGAACACGAGGATGGAGCCCTGCTGGGCGAACCAGAAGCCGAGGTCGGAGCCGCCGACGGAGATGCCGGACAGCATCGGGCGCAGCAGGATGCCGAACCCGAAGGACACGACAGCCCAGATCACGAGGCTGACGCGGATGATGGAGATGTTCGCCTTCCAATAGGCGTTGTCGTCCTTTTCTGACATTTCAAGCTCCCTTGGGTCAGAGGTGGAACGCGCCGCCCCGCCCCCGGGCCGGGGGGCGGGACGACGAAGCGGGCGGGGTCAGATCGCCGCGCGGATGGCGGCGGTGACGTCGTCGATGTCCTTCATGGCATCGACGGTTTTCAGCTTGCCGGTCGCCGCGTAGTGGGCGATCAGCGGAGCGGTGTCTGCGTGGTAGGCCTCGAGGCGCGCGCGCACCGTCTCGGCGTTGTCGTCGGCGCGGCGCTTGAAATCGCTCCCGCCGCACTTGTCGCACACGCCCTCGGTCCGCGGGACCTTGGCGGCGTCGTGATAGCCCTCGCCGCAGCCGCCGCAGGTGTAGCGGCCGGAGACGCGGCCCACCATCGCGTCGTCATCCACTTCCATGGAGACGACGGCGTCGAGCTGCATGCCGTGTTTGGCCAGCAGCGCGTCGAGCGATTCCGCCTGGGCGGCGGTGCGCGGGAAGCCGTCGAAGATCACGCCGGGGCCGGATTTCTCCTCGGCCAGCTTGTCGTCGACGATGGCCACCACGATCTCGTCCGAGACGAGCCCGCCCGCCTCCATCACCGCCTTCGCCGCCTTGCCCGCATCCGTGCCCGCGGCCACGGCCGCGCGCAGCATGTCGCCGGTCGACAGCTGCGTCAGGCCGCGCTCTTCCATCAGGATCCGGGCCTGGGTGCCCTTGCCGGCGCCGGGCGGGCCGAGAAGGATCAGGTTCACCGTGCGGGTCTCGGAGCGGGTGTCGGTCTGGGCGTCCATGACGCGCCCTCCTCTCTGGTCTGGTCAGGGCCGCCGGGACGCGCGCCGCGCAGCAAGGGCGCGCGCATCCCGGCGGGGGGTCGGGCCGCCGCGCGGCCGGCCGCCCCCGCGTCGCCGCCCCGCCGGGCCGGGCGGGGGGCGTCCTTGGGGTGCGGGGGCCGTGACGGCTGGCCGCCGGCGGCGGCCCGACGGGCGCGGGGCTCAGGCCCCCGCGCGGTTCGCGATCAGATCGTCGACGACCGACGGATCGGCGAGGGTCGAGGTGTCCCCGAGCGAACCGGTCTCGTTCTCGGCGATCTTGCGCAGGATGCGGCGCATGATCTTGCCCGAACGGGTTTTCGGCAGGCCGGGGGCCCACTGGATCACGTCCGGGGACGCGATCGGGCCGATCTCGGTGCGCACCCAGGTCCGCAGCTCCTTGTAGAGCTCGTCCGAGGGCTCGTAGCCTTCCATCAGGGTCACGTAGCAGTAGATGCCCTGGCCCTTGACCTCATGCGGGTAGCCGACCACGGCGGCCTCGGCGACGGCCTTGTGCGCGACCAGCGCGCTCTCGACCTCGGCGGTGCCCATGCGGTGGCCCGAGACGTTGATCACGTCGTCCACGCGCCCGGTGATCCAGTAATACCCGTCGGCGTCGCGCCGGCACCCGTCGCCCGAGAAGTAGTAGCCCTTGTACATCTCGAAGTACGTGGACACGAACCGGTCATGGTCGCCGTAGACGGTGCGCATCTGGCCCGGCCAGCTGTCGGCGAGGCAGAGGACGCCCTCGCAGGCGGTCTCGGCGATCTCGTCGCCCTTCTCGTCGAGCACCACGGGGCGCACGCCGAAGAACGGCTTGGTGGCCGAGCCGGGCTTCGTCGGGGTCGCGCCCGGCAGCGGGGTCAGCAGGTGGCCGCCGGTCTCGGTCTGCCACCAGGTGTCGACGATGGGGCAGTTCTCCTTGCCCACGACCTCGTTGTACCAGTTCCAGGCCTCGGGGTTGATCGGCTCGCCCACCGTGCCGAGGATGCGCAGCGAGGACAGGTCGTACTTCTCGACGAACTCGGTCCCCTTGCCCATCAGCGCGCGGATCGCGGTCGGGGCGGTGTAGAACTGGTTGACCTTCAGGTCCTGGCAGATCTGCCAGAAGCGGCCCGCGTCGGGGTAGGTCGGCACGCCCTCGAACATCACCGTGGTCGCGCCGTTGGCGAGCGGCCCGTAGACGATGTAGCTGTGGCCCGTGACCCAGCCCACATCCGCGGTGCACCAGAAGATGTCGCCCTCCTGGTAGTCGAACACGTATTTGTGGGTCAGCGCGGCATAGAGCAGGTAGCCGCCCGAGGAGTGGACGACGCCCTTGGGTTTGCCGGTGGAGCCCGAGGTGTAGAGGATGAAGAGCGGGTCTTCCGCGTTCACCGCGACGGGTTCGCAGTGGTCGGTCACGCGCTCGACTTCCTCGTGGTACCAGTAGTCGCGGTCCGCGTTGAAGGGCACGTCGCCGCCGGTGCGGCGCACCACGAGGCACTTGACGTCGGGCGCGCAGCGGGCCAGCGCCTTGTCGACATTGGTCTTGAGCGGGGTGTTGCGGCCGCCGCGGGGCGCTTCATCGGCGGTCACCACCACCTTGGCGCCGGCGCCGTCCACGCGGTCGGCCAGCGCGTCCGGCGAGAAGCCGGCGAAGACGATCGAGTGGATGGCGCCGAGGCGGGCGCAGGCCAGCATCGCGTAGGCCGCGGCCGGGATCATCGGAAGATACAGGACGACGCGGTCGCCCTTCTTCACGCCCATGCCGTGCAGCACGTTGGCGAAGCGGTTCACCTCGTGGTGCAGCTCGGCATAGGTGATGTGCTGCACGACGTTCGGATCGTCGCCGACCCAGATGATCGCGTTCTGGTGCGCGCGCTCGGGCAGGTGGCGGTCGATGCAGTTGGCCGAGACGTTCAGCTCGCCGTCCTCGAACCACTTGATCGAGACGTTGTGGTAGTCGAACGAGGTGTTCTTCACCTTGGTGTACGGCTTGATCCAGTCGAGGGTCTTGCCCATGTCGCCCCAGAACCCTTCGGGGTCCTCGATGGAGCGCGCGTACATCTCGTCATACTTGGCGGCGTCGATATGGGCGGACGCGGCCAGGTCTGCCGAGGGCGGGTACACCTTGTCGTCGGCCTGGGCCGGGGCGGAGCTGGTCTGGGTCATCGTCTTCCTCCAACGTGTCGACGCGGCATGCGCGCGTCCGGGCTGCTTTCCGCGTCGGGGCCGGCTGGACCGGGCTCCATCTGCGCGCATGCCTCTTTACGTTGGGCAATCTACACCATTTACGAAAATCGAACACTAACTAATTCGTCGCATTGGATTTTTCTGTAAATTCTTTGACGGGCGGGGCGTGAAGTTCGTCAAGAAATTTACCATGCCACGCAATTTCGCCGCATTTTCAGCGGTCTGGGCCGGGGGGCGCGGCGGGCCTGTGCGAGGGGGCGGCGGGCGCCCCTCACGCGGTTGTCAGCCCGCGCAAGGTTTCGTTACGGCAGACTGCAGGTCGCCCCGGGATTTCGGGGCCGGCCCGCGGGGCCGTGCAAGTACAGACAGGAAAGACCCATGCGCAGCACAAGAATCGCCGCCGCCGCCGCCCTCTTCGCCATCGGGAGCGCGGCCGTCGCCCATGGCGACATGGGGCCCGCCGACCTCTCCGACCCCGTCTCCCTCCGCATGCACATGATGAAGAACGTGGGCGCCGCGATGGGCGCGCTCGGCGGCATGGCCAAGGGCGAGATCGCCTATGACGCCGCGCTGGCCGAGCAGTCCTTCCGGGTGATGAACTCGGCCGCGCTCGGCTTCGCGGCGCAGTTCCCCGAGGGCTCGGCCACCCACGATTCCGAGGCGTCGCCGAAGATCTGGTCGGATGCGGCGGGCTTCGAGGCGGCGGCGGCCAAGTTCCTCGCCGACACCGCCTCGGCCATGGCCGCAAAGCCGGCGGACAAGGACGCCTTCATGCCGGTGTTCGGGCAGGTGGCCGCCAACTGCAAGGGCTGCCACCAGGATTACCGCGTGAAGAAGAACTGAGGCGCAGATGCAGACGCGCCTGGTCGCCGCCGCCCTGTTGCTGGCGGCGGGGGGCGCGGGCGCGGGTTGGGTGCTGAGCGCGCCCGACCCGCTGCCCGGCGCCCGTTTCGCGGGGCCCGCGATGACCCGGACCGGCCCGGACGGGCTGCCGGCCGCGGCCCCGGATTTCACGCCCGACCCCGAGCGCGGCGCGACGCTGTTCGCCGTCGCCGGCTGCGCCTCGTGCCACATCGCCCCGGCGGGCGAGGCGGGGGGCGAGGGCGCGGGCGAGGGCGCGGAGCCCGACGCCCCGCCGCGCCTTGCGGGCGGCAAGCGGTTCGAAACCGCGTTCGGGACCTTCGTCGCCCCCAACATCTCGCCGCACGAGACCGACGGCATCGGCGCCTGGTCGAGCCGCCAGTTCGCCGACGCGGTGCTGCGCGGGATCGGGCCGGAGGGGGCGCATCTCTATCCCGCCTTCCCCTACGCCTCCTACGCGAAGCTGACGGTGGGGGATGCGCTCGACATGTTCGCCTATCTCGGGACGCTGCCGCCGGTCGAAGGCGCCGCGCCGGGGCACGAGCTGGGCTTTCCCTTCAACATCCGCCGCGGGCTGGGGCTGTGGAAACGGCTCTACCTCTCCGGGGAGTGGGTGGTGGCGGCCGAGGACCCGCAGGTGACCCGCGGCCGCTTCCTGGTCGAGGGGCCGGGGCATTGCGCCGAGTGCCACACGCCGCGCGATCCGCTCGGCGGGCTCGACCGCTCGCGCTGGCTGGCCGGGGCGCCGAACCCGGACGGGCCGGGGCAGGTGCCGGACATCACCCCGCGCGGCCTGTCCTGGTCCGAGGCGGACATCGCCTATTACCTCGAGAGCGGGTTCACCCCCGATTATGACAGCGTCGGCGGGTCGATGGTCGAGGTGGTCGAGAACCTCGCCGCCCTGCCGCCCGAGGACCGCGCCGCGATCGCGGCCTATCTCAAGGCGGTTCCCACCCCGGCGGAGTGAGGGGTGCGGGCGGCGCGCGCCATCGGCCACGGGCAGGGGGATGGATGGGGAGCGCGAGGGGAAGGAAGGGGGCCTCGGCCCCCGTCCTTCCCCTCGCATCCGCCCGCAGGGCGGACACCCTGTTGCGCATCCCGACCAATTCCCGCGCTGCGGCGCCTTACGCCTTTGCACCCGTCTTCCACGGCGCCTAATCTGGACGCTCAGCGCAGCGACGTGACGTCTGCGCGACCACACCACAGGCAAGACCGGCGCCTCCGCCGGTCAGCAAGGGAGCCTTCATGGTTCAGGACCTGAGCGCGCTCGTGGCCGGACACCTGGCCGCCATCTATCCCGACGCCGACGCCGAGGCGCTCGCCGAACAGGCCATCGACGCCTTCTGGCCCGGCAAGGACGCCCCGCGCGACATGGTCAAGCCCAACGCGCTGGCGCTGTGGTCCGAGGCGGACAGCATCCTCATCACCTATGGCGACAGCATCAAGGGGGAGGGGGAGCGCCCGCTTTCCTCGCTTCTGCGCTTCCTGCGCGAAAACGTGCATCCCGACATCAACGGCGTCCACGTGCTGCCCTTCTTCCCGTGGTCCTCGGATGACGGGTTCTCGGTGATCGACTACGACGCGGTGGACCCCGCGCTGGGGACCTGGGACGACATCAACCTGATCGGGCAGGAGTTCCGCCTGATGGTGGACCTCGTGCTCAACCACTGTTCGGCGGAATCGGCCTGGTTCAAGGCGTTCCTGGCCGGGGAGCCGCCCTTCGAGACCTGGTTCAAGACCGCCTCCCCCGAGGACGACCTGTCGGACGTGGTGCGCCCGCGCCCGCACCCGCTGCTGGCGCGCTATGACGCCCATGACGGGCCGCGCCACGTGTGGTGCACCTTCTCGGCCGACCAGGTGGACGTGAATTTCGGCGACCCGCGGGTGCTGATGGAGTTCCTGGCGATCATGCGCCGCTATATCGACCACGGCGCGCGGATCATCCGCCTCGACGCCGTGGCGTTCCTGTGGAAGCAGGTCGGCACCTCCTCGATCCACCTGGCGCAGACGCACGAGGTGATCCGGCTGATGCGCACCCTGGTCGACCGGCTCGACGCCCCCGTGGTGCTGCTGACCGAGACCAACGTGCCCCATGCCGAGAACCTGAGCTATTTCGGCAACCAGAACGAGGCGCACGCGATCTACAACTTCTCGCTGCCGCCGCTGCTGCTGCACGCGCTGCTGTCGGGCTCCTCGCTGTTCCTGCGCCGCTGGCTGATGTCGATGCCGCCGGCGCTGCCGGGCTGCGCGTATCTCAATTTCGTCGCCTCGCATGACGGGATCGGCGTGCGCGGGGCGGAGGGCATCCTGCCGGAGCCGGAGATCAACGCGATGATCGAGGCGGTGCGCGACGCGGGCGGCGCGGTGTCGATGCGCGCGCGCGACGGGGTCGAGGCGCCCTACGAGATGAACGTCTCGCTCTGGTCCGCCATGTCCCGCACCATCCATGGCGGCGAGGATGACCTGCAGTTCGAGCGCTTCATCTGCTGCCAGACGGTGATGATGTCGATCGAGGGGCTGCCCGCCTTCTACATCCACTCGCTTCTGGCCACGCCGAACGACCGCGAGGCGCTGAACCTGACCGGCCACAACCGCGCCATCAACCGGCGCAAGTGGGACCGCGAGGCGCTGGACGGGCTGCTGGCGGATCCGGCCTCGGACCAGAGCCGCGTGCTGGCCGAGATCAAGCGCCGCGTCGCCATCCGCCGCCGACAGCCCGCCTTCCACCCCAACGCCACGCAGTTCACGCTGCAGCTGCCCGAGCAGCTCCTGGGCCTGTGGCGGCAGAGCATGGACCGGCGGCAGTCGATCTTCTGCGTCTACAACCTGACGCCGGAGCCGCAGGCGCTGCCGCTGGCGCAGATCAACCTGATCTGGGGCGAGCCCTGGCTGGACCTGCTGACCGGCGAGGAAGTCGGGACCGGCGAGAGCGAGGAGATCATCCTCGCGCCCTACCAGGCGATCTGGGTGACGAACATGACCACGGCGATGATCTGAGGCGTTTCTTGGGGGGGGGGGGGGGGGGGGGGGGGGGGGGGGGGGGGGGGGGGGGGGGGGGGGGGGGGGGGGGGGGGGGGGGGG
>NZ_JBOCEF010000013.1:18699-91366 GCF_050586345.1 Rhodovulum sp. DZ06 | reverse complement strand
CCCCCCCCCCCCCCCCTCCCCCCCCCCCCCCCCCCCCCCCCCCCCCCCCCCCCACCCCCCTCCCTCCGCAGGCTGGGTTGCATGACGATCCGGCGTTGCTCTGATGTGATCCGCGTCGCGCGGGGCCGGCAGACCTCGCGGTCCTTCGGCCCGCATCGGCCCGCCCGCCCCGCGCCAAGGCGCTTGCCCACGACCGCGCGCCTCCACCGTCGCACCTCCCCCCAACTTCGGGGGATCTCAAGGGGGCTCGCTCCCTTGATCGGGGGGTTCGGGGGGGCGGAAGCCCCCCCGCATTTGCGCCGGAGGAGGGCGGAAGCCCCCGCAACTGGCGCAACCTCTCATCAACCATTCCCCCCCTTTCCGAATCCCCCCGCCCGCCCTATCTGTGGTCGCAGGCGGGTGCTGTTCTTCACGTGCGAGGACTGGATCCTGGTGGCCTTAAATCTTCTCGCGGGAGCTGGCTCTGCTTCGGGCCGTGGCCTGTTGCACCTGGCGCCCACCTGGTTACCCAGGCTCGCGAGGATCAGATCCCTCCACGGTCGCGACGGGCCCGCCGCATGTCGCCTCCGGGCTCGACCCCATGCCGCCCCGGCGGCATCCTCTCGCCCATGACCGAGCTTTCCCTCTCCGACGCCAAGGCGGCCGCCCGCGCCGCCGCTTTCGCCGCCCGCCGCGAGGCGCACCGCAACGCCGCCGCGCATGCCGTGGCCGCCGCGGGGCATCTCCTGTCGCTGCTGGCCGAAGACGCGGCGCGCGGCGCGATGATCGCCGGCTACATGCCGATCCGCACCGAGATCGACCCCCGCCCGGCCATGGAGGCGCTGCACCGCGCGGGCGCGCGGCTGTGCCTGCCGGTGGTGGAGGGGGACGGGCTGCCGCTCTCCTTCCGCCGCTGGACCCCCGGCGCGCCGCTGGTCGAGGGGGCGTTCAAGGCCCTGGTCCCGCAAGAGGAAACCCCCGCCGATCCCGACGTGCTGATCCTGCCGCTGGTCGCCTTCGACCGGCGGGGGATGCGGCTCGGCTATGGCGGGGGGTTCTATGACCGCACGCTGGCGGCCCGGCCCGGCCTGCGCGCCATCGGCTTCGCCCACGCGGCGCAGGAGGCGGAGGCGCTGCCGACCGAGGCCACCGACATGCCGCTGGACGCCGTCGCCACCGAGACCGGGGCCACCCGCTTCCGCTGACCGCTCAGGCGAAGAGGCGCGCCTCCGCCGCCCGGCGCCGCGCGGCATGGGCGAGGCTTTCGGGCGGCATCGGGTGCAGCTCGGCCAGCGCCTCGTCCATCAGGACCACGTCGCCGCCGGACCAGTCGGCCTCGGCCTGCGCGGCGGCCCAGGCGATGAAGGCCGCGGCCTGCGCGGGGCGGGGGGCGGCGGCGGGGATCGCGAAGCCCATCAGCCGCGCCGGAACCCCGCCCAGCGGCAGATCGAAGCTGACCGCGCCGGGCCGGGGCTGCGCCGCGGCGGCGGCGCGGGCGGTGCAGACGGAGGGCGCGCCGAGGGCGGCGGCCTCGGTCACGCTCAGCAGGCGGCGGCGGGGCAGGGCGGCCTCGAGCGCGGCGAACACCGTTTCGGCCATCGCCGGGTCCCGGTGCGCGGCGATCGCGGCGCCGGGGGGCAGGACGCCGTCCTCCTCCAGTTCCAGCGCCGCGGCGAAGAGGATCGCCCGCGCCTCGCCGCCCACGGCGTCCTCGCGCGGGGCGGCGTCGGCGGGCAGGGCGAGGCCCAGCAGCTGCATCCCCCCGGCGCGCCAGCAGCCGCTCCAGTCGGCTTCAAGCGCGGCGAAGGGGCCGTCCGCGGCGGGCAGCGGGCGCAGGGGCGGCAGGTCGTCGGCGCCGGCAAGGTCATGGGGCAGAACGAGAATATCGGCGGTCGCGGCGTCCTCCGCCGGGGCGGGGCGGTCGCGCCCGGTCTCGGCCCAGCCGGAGAGGAGGGTTTCGGGGAGCGGCGCGCCCGGCCCGCCCATGCCCGCGACGCGCAGCGGGCCGGGGGCGTCGGCGGTCTCGGCGTCGCGGGCGTCGGCCCGGCCGCGGAGCCGCGCGCCGACCGCCGCGGCGGCCCCGGCCGAGGCGCCCAGCAGCGCGCGCCGGGACAGTCCCGCGCGGCGTGCGGCGCGCATCCATGCAAATCCTGGCTGGTCGGTCATGCGGCCCTCTCGCTCCCGCGGGGCCGCGGCGGCGGGTGAGTCCCCGCGCGGCGCGCCCCGGGCCATTCGGCCCGGGACGGCGCAATTTTTCAACAGCTTCGATGCATCGCGCCGGTTCAGCGCGTGCCCTGCGCCGCGTCCGGCGCCGGTCAGAACCGCGGGCGGCCGAGCAGCCCGAAGGCCATCGCGCCGATGCGGGCGCGCACGCGGCGCCGCCAGCTGTCGGCGCCGGCGAGCCCGGCATGGTCGATATAGAGCAGCCCCTCGCGCGCGTTCAGCTCGCGCGGCGTGGACAGGGGCAGAAGGCAATGGGCCGTGTGAACGTTCATGGTTTTATCCCTTTGCGTAAAATGCAGAACGTCGTGTGTGACGCTTTCATGACATTTGCGCTTCGGGAAACGGATATCAAGCTTTCGGTTGAATTATCCCTAATTCACGGCCCCTTGACCCCGACCCCGCCCTCAGCGCGCGAGGCACGCGGTCAGACCGTCGGCGATGGCGCGCAGCAGGGCGGGATACTGGCCCTTGCCGGTGGGAATGTCGGCGCCGAGCGGATCGAGCCGCCCGGTCTTCGCCTCGGTCCCCTCGGTCAGCGCGCGCAGCAGGCGCTCGGGCTGCTGCGGCTCGACGAAGACGCAGGGCGCGTCCGCCGCCGCCAGCGCGTCGCGCAGCGCTGCCACCCGGGCCGGGCCGGGGCGGGCCGCATCCGACTGCGCCGCGGCCCCGAGGGGCGAGAGGCCGAAGCGCCGTTCGAACCAGCCATAGGCGTCGTGATAGGCGACATAGGGACGGCCCTGCACCGGGGCGAGCTGCGCGGCGAGCTCGGCTTCCAGCGCCGCGAGGTCCTCGGCCAGCGCGGCGGCGTTGGCGCGGTAGAGCGCGGCCTGGTCGGGATCGGCCGCGGCCAGCGCCTCGGCGATGCGGCGGCCCCAGTCCGCCGCCTCGCGCGGGTCGAGCCAGGCATGGGGGTCGACCCCGCCATGGTCATGGGCGTCCTCGTGGCCGTGATCCTCGTCGTGGTCGTCGTGGCCGTGATCGTCATGCCCGTGATCGTCATGATCGTCGTCGTGATGCGCCTCGTGATCGTCATGGCCGTGCTCGCCCTCGTGGTCGTCGTGACCGTCATGGCCGTCTTCCTCCCCGGGCAGCGGCCCGAGCGCCAGCACCGCGGCGCCCGGCGCCAGCCGCGCCGCCGCGTCGGTCATCCACGGAACCAGCGCCGGGCCGACCGTGATCACAAGCTCGGCCCGCGACAGCGCCCGCGCCTCGGACGGGCGCATGGCGTGGTGATGGGGCGAGGCGTCGGGCGGCAGGATCAGGTCCGGCGTCCCCGCCCCCTCCATCACCGAGGTCGCGATGGAATGAACCGGCGCGATGTCGACCGCCACGCGCGGCGCGGCGACCAGCGGCGAAGCGGTTGAAAGCAGGACGAAAACCAGGGAGAGGCTGCGCATCGAAAAGGCTCCGGTCATCGGAAAGGGGGAGGGCTTGCACCGGCGAAGGGCTACTTGTTATAACATAACATGTCCAGAGGGAGATTCGAGATGCCCGATCCGAGCGATGCCCAGGGCGCGGCCGCCCAGACCGGCTGCGCCTTCGCGCGCCATGACCACGGGCGCTGCCGCGAAGACGCGCTGGCCCATGCCGCGCAGACCTGCGCCGCGCAGGGCCTGCGCCTGACCCCCGTGCGCCGCCGGGTGCTGGAGATCCTGCTCGAATCCCACCGCGCGCTGGGGGCCTACGAGGTGCTCGAACGCCTCGCGGCCGAGGGGCTGGGCGCCAAGCCGCCCGTCGCCTATCGCGCGCTGGAGTTCCTGACCGCCAACGGCTTCGCCCACCGGATCGAGAAGCTCAACGCCTTCGTCGCCTGCGCCCACCCGGACGGGCCGGAGGGGCGGCACACCCCCGCCTTCCTCGTCTGCCGCGCCTGCCGTACGGTGGCCGAGACGGCGGCGCCGGCCGCGCAGCCCGGCCTCGGGGCCGCCGCCGATGCGCTGGGCTTCGAGATCGAGACCCAGGTGGTCGAGGCGACCGGCCTCTGCCCCGCCTGCCGGGCGGAGGAGGAGGCGTGAGCGCGCCGCTGCTGGCCCTGCGCGGCGCGGGCGCGTCCTTCCACGGCGCCTCGGCGCTGTCGGGCGTCGACCTCGCCATCGCGCCGGGAGAGATCGTGACCGTGGTCGGCCCCAACGGCGCCGGGAAATCCACCCTGATCCGCCTTGCGATCGGCGCGCTGAAGCCCTCGGCCGGCAAGGTCGAGCGCCGCGCGGGCCTGCGCATCGGCTACGTGCCGCAGAAGCTCCATGCCGAGGCGGCGATGCCGCTGACCGTGGACCGGTTCCTGAAGCTGGGGGCCTCTGCGGGGCGGGCGGAACGGGCGCGGATGCTGGAGCATGTCGGCGCCGGGGGGCTGGCCGGGCGCCAGCTCTCGGCCCTTTCGGGCGGGCAGCTGCAGCGGGCGCTGCTGGCCCGCGCGCTGCTGCGCAAGCCCGACCTGCTGGTGCTGGACGAGCCGACCCAGGGCCTAGACGCCCCCGGCGCGGCGCGGTTCTACGCGCTGATCGAGCAGGTCCAGCGCGAGGAGGGCTGCGCCGTGCTGCTGGTCAGCCACGACCTGTCCGTCGTCATGCGCGCCTCGGACCGGGTGGTGTGCCTGAACGGGCATGTCTGCTGCGAGGGCAAGCCCCAGGCGGTGCTGGATTCGGCGGAGTGGAAGGCGCTGTTCGGCGCGTCCGAGGCGCAGGCGCTGGCCTTCTACCAGCACCGGCATGACCATGATCACGACCACGTCCACGATCATGACGGCGCCTGTGATCACAATCATGACCATTCCCATGACCACGCCCATGCGGCGCAGGGCGGAGGCGCGGCGGCGTGATGATCCTCGATGATTTCCTGGTCCGCGCGGCGCTGGCCGGCGCGGGGGTGGCCTGCGCCGCCGGGCCGCTCGGCTGCTTCGTGGTCTGGCGGCGGATGGCCTATTTCGGCGATGCGGCGAGCCACGCGGCGATCCTCGGCGTCGCGCTGGCGCTGGCCGCGGACGTGCCGGTGTTCGGCGGCGTGCTGCTGGCCGCCGCGGCGATGGCGGCGGGGGCGGCGAAGCTGGCCGGGCGCAGCTGGGCGATGGACACGCTGCTGGGCGTCGCGGCCCATTCCGCGCTGGCCGTCGGCCTCGTGACCGCGGCGCTGCTGCCCGGCGTGCGGCTGGACCTCGAGACCTACCTCTTCGGCGACATCCTCGCCGTCGGGCGCGGGGACCTGCTGGTGATCTGGGGCGCGGCGGCGGGGGTCTCGGCGCTGGTCGCCTGGCGCTGGCGGGGGCTGATCGCCTCGACCCTCAACGCCGATCTGGCGGCGGCGGAGGAGCATGACCCCGAGCTCGAGCGCCTGGTGCTGGCGCTCGCGCTGGCGCTGCTGGTGGCGGCGGGGATCAAGGTGGTCGGGGCGTTGCTGATCACCGCGATGCTGGTGATCCCTGCGGCCGCGGCGCGCAGCTTCGCGAAGACGCCCGAGGCGATGGCGGTGCAGGCGGCGGGGATCGGCATGGCGGCGGCGGGGCTCGGCCTTGCGCTGGCCTGGCACGCGGACGCCCCCGCGGGCCCGAGCATCGTGGTCGCCGCCACCGTGATCCTGGCCCTGTCGATGAGCCTGCGCGGCCTGCTCGACCGCGCCTGAAGGGCCGCCCAGGGGCGCGTCGCGTCCCCGGGTCCGGGCATTGGGCCGTCAGATCGCCGCGGCGCCGCCGACCACGTGCAGGTGGCCGCGGGCGGCGATGGCGCCGACGCCCTTTCGGCGCGCCTCGCGCGGGGCGAAGTCGTCGCGCATCTCGGCCAGCGCCTCGCGCATCGCCTCGAGCCGCTGGCGCAGCAGCGTGCGGTCCGAGAGCGACCACTGGTCCGTCCGCGCCGCGGCCCGCAGGTCCGAGGCCGCCCGGCGCAGCGCGATGCCGTCGAGCACCCGGCTCAGCGGCTCGCCCGGCCGCGCTTCCGCCGGCGGGCGCAGCGACAGGGCGACCGAGAACAGGTCCATCGCCCGCGTCCAGTCGCGCCATTCGAATTCCAGCCGCGCGTCCTTTTCCCCGTCGCGGGACACCGAGAGGGGCCGCCAGGGAATGCCGAGCGAGTCCGCCGCCGCCGCCGCCGCCGGTTCCGCGCAGATCAGCGCGTCGCAGTCGAGCAGCTGGTGCAGCCAGCTTTCCATCCGTCCCTCGGTCTGGATCATGTGCAGCCCGGCGGCGGCGGCGAGGCGCTGGGCCGCGCCCTCGGCCATCAGCGGCCCGGGCATGAAGGCGACCCGGCGCGGCCCCGCCCAGCGGCGGCGGCGCAGCGGCCCCGGCAGCGCGTCGGCGGTCAGCGCCGCCGGGTCGCACAGCCAGTGCTCGCCCCGCAGCCCCAGCGCCTCGGCGGTCTCCGGCCCGCGCAGGAAGCGCAGGTCCCAGTCGGCGGCGGTGAAATCGGGCAGGTCGAGCGGGTCCGAGGCCCCGGCGCCGAAGACGATGATCCGCGGGTGATGCTCCAGCGCCGGGTTGTGGGCGCTGAGCGCGGGGCCGCATCCGAGGAACAGCGTCCCCCCGTGCGGGGCGCAAAGTTCTGGCATCAGGCGCGGCCAGAGCCAGCGGTTGATCGCGGCGGCGGCGGGGCTGTCCTTGCCGGAGCGTTTCCAGATTTTCATGTGCTTCGCCTTCCCTGCTCGATGGCGTTCTTGCGCGCCCTGGCGTTCACGGGGGCTCGGACGCTTGGTCAGCGTAGCAGATGAATACAACCTTGGGTAGATTCATGTTGACTCGTGCAATTTCGGGTAGTGAGGGGGCGGGCCTGGCGAGTCGCGGCCGGGGGTTGCCGCCGACGCGGCGGCGGGGCAGGGTGGCCGCCTGCGTATAGATCGAGGCGCCCCATGAAATTCACCCACACCGCGCAAGACATTCTCGACCTCCTGGATCGGGAGTTCTCCGCGTATCGGGTCAACATCATCGGAAATGGATACGTTTTCCCGGCCAAGTCGCGGCTGAGCCTGTATCGCTCGGCCGCCGACTGGGCCATGGTGGTCGAACAGTTGGGCTTCATGGCCAGGGAGCCGCGCGAGGACGGCGCCGGGGTGACCATGCAGACCGTCGGCCCGGTCTTGCGGGGCCGCAGAACGGCTGGTGATTTCGTGTCCGAAGAGGCCTGGCGCAGGTATTGCGAGGAAATGGCCGGACAGACGGAGGAGCATGACGTCTGGCCGCTGGATGTGACGGACTGGGCGGTCCCGGATGAGGATGACGCGCCGGATGAAGCCGCGTACTGGACCATCGCGCCCGGCGGGACCTGCACCCTGCGCGGCGAGCGGATTGCGCATCCCTCCCTTCAGGACTGCGCCGCGGCGGGGGTGACGCCCGAGGGGGAGGGGGTCCAGGTGCATGAGCTGCTCCGGGTCCTCGCGCACCGACACCCGGAGGCGGTGATGGCGACGGAGGAGGAGCGGCGGCGCCACGTGCCCGGGGACATGGAGCTGTTCCTGCGCCTCGACGCATGGCGCCACCCCGACATGGCCGAGGACGAGCTGCCGTCGGAACGTCCGGGCTTCCGGCAGATGGCCGAGGCGCTGGCGGCGGGGGACCCGTCGCTCTACCGCGCGCCTGGGCCGCCCAACACCCACTGGCTGAACTGGCCCGAGGCCGGCCGCCTTTAGCCCCCCGCGCGCCGCAAGCGCCCGGCGGCGGCACGCCGCCTGCCCGCGCGAACGGGGGGCTTGTCCCCCCCTGAGCGCGGGCATCCTCCCTCTCCTGACGCGCTTCGGGTCGTGCGGGCGGGCTCGGGGAGGGGCAGGCCCTCCCGCTCGTCCGCCCGGCGTCGCCTGCGGCGCCGCGCGCGCCATCCCCACCGAAACGCAAAAGGGCCGCCCCGGGGGCGGCCCTTCGCATCTCTGGGGCGCAGGGCCCTCAGATCTTCTGGTCGTACTCGCCCACCGCGGGCTCGGTGCGGATCACGGCGTCCACGTCTTCGAAGATCGCCTTCATCTGCTCCTTGCTCTCGGGGCTTTCGCAGACCACCACCAGGTTCGGCGTGTTGGAGGACGCACGCACGAGGCCCCAGCCGCCGTTCTCCAGCATCACGCGGGCGCCGTTGACGGTGACGATGCTCTCGATCTTCACGCCGCCGAGGCTGCCGCCCTCCGCCGCCTTCGCCTCCATCTTCGCCACGAGACGCTCCAGCACCTCGTATTTCTCCTCGTCCGAGCAGTAGGGCGACATGGTGGGGGTGGTGAAGGTGACCGGCAGGGCCTTCTTCATGTCCGACAGGGACAGCTCCGGGTTACGGTCCATCAGCTTCATCACCTCGACCGCCACGCGCATGCCGCAGTCGAAGCCGCGGCCCACGGGGGGGGCGATGAAGTAGTGGCCCGATTTCTCGAACCCCGCGAGGGCGCCGATCTCGTGCACCCGGCGCTTCATGTGGGAATGGCCGGTCTTCCAGTAATCCGCCTTGGCGCCCGCCTCGCGCAGCACCGGGTCGGAGGCGAACAGGCCCGTCGACTTCACGTCCGCCACGAAGGTCGCGCCGGGATAGAGCTTCACCAGGTCGCGGGCGAGGATCACGCCCATCTTGTCGGCGAAGATCTCCTCCGCCTCGTCATCCACCACGCCGCAGCGGTCGCCGTCGCCGTCGAAGCCGATCGCCATGTCGGCGCCGTGCTCCTTCACCAGGTCCGACATGTGATGGAGCATCTCCATCGCCTCGGGGTTCGGGTTGTAATGGGGGAAGGTGTAGTCGAGCGTGGCATTCGACTCGACCACCTCGACCCCGATCCGCCGCATCAGCTCCGGCCCGAAGGCCGCCGCCGTGCCGTTGCCGCAGGCCACCACGACCTTGAGCTTGCGCGACATCTTGAAGTCGCCGGCGAGGTCGTCGAGATACGCCTCCCGGATCCCGTCCACGCGGATGTACTTGCCGCCATCCGCGGCCTCGCCCTTGCCGCCCATGACGATGTCCTTGAGCTCGGACATCTCCTCCGGCCCATGGGTCAGCGGCGGCTCGAAGCCCATCTTCACGCCGGTCCAGCCGTTCGGGTTGTGCGAGGCCGTGACCATGGCGCAGGGCCCGATCCCGAGGTGTTCGCGCGCGAAATAGGTCATCGGCGACAGGGCGGTGCCGACGTCATGCACCTCGATCCCCGCCTGCATCAGGCCCAGCACCAGCGCGTTCTTGATGGTCAGCGAATAGTCCCGGTAGTCGTTGCCCACCACGATCTTCGGCGGCAGCCCGCGCTTGCGGATCTGGGTCCCGAGGCCGAGGCCGAGCGCGGTCATGCCGGGCAGGTTGATCTGCTCGGGGTACTGCCAGCGGGCGTCGTATTCGCGAAAGCCGGTCGGGGTGATCATCGGCTCGCGCAGGAAGTCCCAGGTGTTGGGCGTGACTTTGGTCTGGGGAATGGTCATCTCAATCTCCTCGCGCGCGGCTCAGCCGTTCGGCTCCGAGCCTTCGCGCGCGTAAATGTCTTCGTAGCGGACGATGTCGTCCTCGCCGAGATAGGGGCCGGACTGCACCTCGATGATGTGCAGGTCGAGCTTGCCCGGGTTGGCGAGGCGGTGAATGGCGCCCAGCGGGATGTAGACGGACTGGTTCTCGCCCAGCAGGGTCTGCTCCTCGCCAACCGTCACCGTGGCCGTGCCCTCGACCACCACCCAGTGCTCGGAGCGGTGGTGGTGGGATTGCAGCGACAGCTGCGCGCCCGGCTTGACCATGATGCGCTTCACCTGGAAGCGGGGGCCGAGGCTGAGCGTCTCGTACCAGCCCCAGGGGCGGTGGAAGCGGGGGAAGTCCACGGCTTCGGGCGCGCCCTCGGCCTTGAGGGCTGCGACGGCGTCCTTCACGCGCTGCGCCTCGTTCTTGGGGGCCACCAGCACAGCGTCGCGCATGGCGACGGCGACGATGTTGTCGAGGCCGACGCCCACCAGCCGCGGCCCGCCCTCTTCCGAGCGCAGGTAGCTGTCGGTGCAGTCGAGCGCGGTGACCTTGCCCTGGGTGGCGACGCCCTTCGCGTCCGGGCCGGTTTCGCGCCACACCGCGTCCCAGGCCCCGAGGTCGTTCCACCCGCCCGAGAACGGCACGACGGCGAGGTTCTCGGCCTTCTCCATCACCGCGTAGTCGATCGAGATGTCCTCGGCCGCCGCGAAGGCGTCTTCGCCGAGGCGGAAGAACATCAGGTCCTCGCGCCCCTGGTCGATGGCGGCGCGGCAGGGGGTCACGAGGTTCGGGGCGTGGGCCTCGAACGCCGCGATGATGTCCTTGACGCGGAACAGGAAGATGCCCGCGTTCCACAGGAACTTGCCGGTGTCGAGCATCTCGGCCGCGGTCTTCGCGTCCGGCTTCTCGACGAAGCGCACCAGGTCGACGGCGGCGCCGTCCGGGGCGCCGGGAAGCTCCAGGTAGCCGTAGCCGGTCTCGGGGCGGTCGGGGGTGATGCCGAAGGTGACCAGCTTTCCTTGCGCCGCGGCCTCTGCCCCGGCGGCGATGGCGGCGTGGAAGGCGGCGGCGTCGTTGATCACGTGGTCCGAGGGCGCCACCAGCATCAGCGCGTCGGGGGTGTCTTCCAGCGCCAGCGCCGCGCACAGCACCGCGGGGGCGGTGTTGCGGGCGCAGGGCTCGAGCAGGATGCGCGCCTTCTCGACGCCGATCTCGGACAGCTGCTCGGCCGCGATGAAGCGGAAATCGGCCCCGGTGATGACCACGGGTTCGCCGAACCCCTCGCCCATCAGGCGGCGCAGGCTCGCCTGGTACAGGCTCTCGCTGCCCAGCAGCGGCGAGAACTGCTTGGGATAGCCCTTGCGCGAAGAGGGCCACAGGCGCGTGCCCGAACCGCCGCAGAGAATGACGGGAAAGATCATCGACCAAAGCTCCGAATGGATGTGTCCGCTGTTGCGGTGCAATCAGGCCCGACGATGCAAGAACTCGGCGCAGGCCGCAACCGGGCGGCGGCGCGACACGGCGCCCGCGGGGGCGGGGCGGCGACGGGTCTCGCAACGTTAACTCAATGTCAAACCTGTTGGCGTCAGATCCTCGCAGGACTCCCCGGGAAGGCGCGCCGAAGCGCGGGCCGAGCAGGTCCCGGCGAACCATGACGCGGCGGCGGCGCAGCAAGCGCCGACGCGCCGGCGTCTTAGGACGGAGCAGGCGCATGAAGCGTGGCGAGGCAACCGGGAACCAGACGGCGCGGGCAGGGACCGACGCCGGCGATGGCGCGTGCGCGGAGGCGGCGCCGCCGCTCCGCCGCGGGGGCAGGGCGCGCCGCAAGGCGGCGCCGAAGGCCGCCGGGACCAGGGCGGCGGGCAAGGGCGCCGCGATGACCGGCGCCAAGGGTTCGAGCGGGCGCGCCCCCGGCCTGTTCCCCGACCTGCCCGGCCAGCCGCGCCCCGACCCCGCCGCCCGCGCCTGGATCGGCGGCGAGGCCGCGCCCCGTCCCGCCCCTGACATCTCGGTGATCATGCCGGTGCGCGACGCCGCCGGGTTCCTCGGCGCCGCGCTCGGCGACCTGATGGGGCAGACCGGCCTGCGGCTGGAGGTCCTCGCCATCGACGACGGCTCGGTCGACGGGTCCGGCGACACGCTGCAGGCCGCGGCCGAGCGCGGCGCGCAGGACCCCGACGCCCCCCACGCGCTGATGGTGCTGCGCCTGCCCGCCTCGATCGGGCAGGCGCGGGCGCGCAATCTCGGGCTCGAGGCCGCGCGCGGGCGCTGGATCGCCTTCCTCGACGCCGATGACCGCCTCGCCGCCCCCGACAGCCTGCGCCGGGTGATGGCCGAGGCCGAGGCCGCGGGGGCCGAGATCGCGGTGACGCGCTATGAAACCCTGCCGCGCTCGGGCCCCGCCCGGCCCGGCCGCCGCCCGCCCCCGGCCGAGGGGCTGGTGAACGTCGCCGACCACCCGGGCCTGGCCGAGACCTCGTCCTGCTGGCAGCTGCTGATCCGCCGCGACCACCTGCGCCGCGCCGGGCTGCGCTTCGACCCGCAGCTGCGCCAGCGCGAGGACCGGCCCTTCGTGGTGCAGGCGCTGCTCTCCTCGGCCCGGGTGCTGGTGTCGGAGCGGCTGCTGGTGCGCCACCGGATGCATGACGGCGCCACCATGGCCCGGCGCGGGCCCGACCAGCTGGCCCAGTTCGCCCGCCACCTGACCGTGCTGGCCGAGGCGCTGGAGGCCGCCGAGGCCCCCGCCCCCGGCGCCCTCGCCGCCTATCGCGCGGGGATCGAGGCGGCGGCCTTCGTGCAGGCGCTGTCCTACTGGTCCGCGACCATGGCCGACCCGGCGGCGTCGGAACAGGCCGAGGCCGCGCTCAACGGCCTCGCCCGCCTCGCCGGGCCGGCCCCGGGGCTGCTGGCCGGGCGCTGGGCCGAAACCGGGCTGCCCGCCTTCCCGCCGGAGCGCGAGCGGCTGATCGCCGAGGGCGCGGCGGACCTGCTGCGCGCCCTCGTCAGCGCCGGGCGCTTCGCCGCGGCGCGGGACCTGGTGGCCCGCGGGGCGCTCACCTGGCCCGAGATCGCGGCCGAGGCGCCGCACCTGTCGCCGGGCGGCCGCCGCGCGGCGGGGCGGGCGCTGACCTTCGACCGGGGCGCCTCGGCCCCCGTCCTGCGGCGCGGGGTGTCCGGCGACGACGCCCGCGCCCGCCTGGCGCAGATGGAACTGGTGCTGCATGTCGGGATGCCCAAGACCGGCAGCTCCGCCTTCCAGGCGTATCTCGAGGAGAACCGCCTCGCCCTCGCCGCCCGCGGCGTGCTGGTCCCCGTGGCCGGCCGCTCGCGCCCCCGCGGCGCGCGGCGGGACCGCTCGGCCGGGCATGACCTGCTGGCCGCGGCGCTGATGCGCGGCGAGGAGGCGCCGCTGCGCGCGCTGGCGGGCGAGGCGGCGCTGGTCGGGGCCGACCGGGTGGTGATCTCGGCCGAGACGCTGCTGGCGCCGTCGCTGTGGCGCGGGGCCGAGGGGCTCGACGCCCTGCGCGCCGCGCTGCCCTTCGCGAAGGTCCGGGTGATCGGCCTCTACCGCGACCCTGCGGAATGGGTCGAGCGGCTGTGGCGCGACCTCGCCGCCAACCCGCGCAACGGCTTCGCCGATCCGCCCGCGCGGCTGGCGCGGCGGCTGGCGCGGGCCGGGCTGACCGACCCGGATGGGCTGCGCGCGATGCTCTCGGCCCGGTTCGACGACGTGCGGTTCGAGCCCTTCGCCGGGCATCCCGACGCGGTCGAGGCGCTCTGCGCCATGGCCGGGATCGACCGCAAGGGGCTGGTCCCGGCCCCGGCGCGCTTCTCCAACCCCTCGGTCCCCGCGGCGCGGGCGCTGAACGTGCTGGCGCTGAAACGCGCCGGGGCGGCGCCCGAGGCGATCGAGGGCGTGCCGGACGCGCTGCTCGACGGGATGGAGGACGGGCCGACCCCGCCCCCGGGGGCGCCGCTGCTGGACCTCGGCAAGACCGCCGCGTTCCTCGCGGCCGAGGCCGCCGCGAGGGGCGGGACGGCGGGCGGTCCGCAGGACCCGGCCCCCGCCCTCGCCGCGCCGGGCTGCGGGCCGCGCCCGCCGGGCCGGGCGCTGCTGACCGCCGCGCTCCGGGCCGGGGCCGCGGCGCTGGAGGCGGCGAAGACCGCCCGTCCCGCGCCGCCCGCGCCGGCCGCGACCCCGACCTGGATGCCGCGCGCCGCGCCGGGCGCCGCCGGGCGGCTGCCCGCGGGCGTCCCCTCGGGCGAGGACGCCGGCGCGGGCTTCGCCGAGGGCCCCGCCGCCCCGCGCCCCCGTGCGCTGCGGCTGCGCCCCCACGCGGGGGCCGACCCCGCCCCGCCGCCGCCGCCCTCGGCCCGACCGCGCCCCCCGATCTCGGGGATCGTGCGCGGCGCGGGGCTCGAAACCGACCCGCCGACCGCGCCCCGCCCCCGCCCCCGCACCTGACGACGCAGACTTCCGGAGACTTCAATGACCGCCGACCTTCCCACGATTTCCGTCGTCATCCCCGTCTACAACACCGGCATGTGGGCGCTTGACGCCATCGACAGCATCCTCGGGCAGACCCTTCTGCCGGTCGAGGCGCTGCTGGTCGACGACGGCTCGGCCCGCGCCACCGCGCAGCTTCTCGACCGGGCCGAGGCCGCCCATCCCGGGCTGGTGAAGGTGGTGCGCCACGACGCCAACCGGGGCGTGGCCGCGGCCCGCAACTCCGGCATCGCCGCCTCCTCGGGGCAGGTGCTGGTGATGCTCGACGGCGACGACATGCTCTCCGACCCCGGGGTGCTGGAGGAGATCGCCCGCAGCCAGGCCGCCGGGGGCTGGGACATGATGCGCCTGCGGATGGAGTTCTGGCGCCAGGACCCGGTCTCGGGCGCGATCCGCCGCTGGGACGACCCGGCCGACGCCTTCATCCCGGGCGACCTGTCCGGCGTGACCGCCCGGCAGGTCCCCGCCCTGTTCCAGAGCCGCGCCAACTGGCAGTTCGCCTATCGCCGCGGCTTCCTCGACGCCGCGGGCCTGCGCTTCGACGAGGAGCTCAAGCGCCGCGAGGACTGGCCCTTCCTGGTCCACGCGCTGCTGAAGGCGGAGCGGGTGGAGTCGAGTTCGCGCATCGGCTTCCTCTATCGCCAGCGGCCCGGCAGCATCATGCACGAGCCCGTCTCGGGCGACCTCGCCTTCTTCGCCCGCGGCGCCGAGATGACGCGCGAGCGCGTGGCCGCGGCGGGCGAATGCCAGGGTCCGGCCCGGTTCATCATGGAGATCCAGTATCTTACCGGGCTGCGCGTCCTCGTCTCGCCGTTCCTCGCGGCGGGAGAGGAGGACGCGGTTCGCGAGATGCTGACCCGCATGCGCAAGGTGTGCCTGACGGCGCTGCCGGAAGCGCATCCCGGCGCCGGGCCGGGCGCGGCCGAGGCGTTCCAGGCGCTCTGGCCCCGCCTCGCGCGGCAATCGCATTTCTCGCCTGCCCCGACCAAGGAGCTTGAGAACGGCTGGCTCGCCGCCCTTCATGCCGCGCTGCTGGAAGGGGAGGACGCGGCGCTGGAGCTGCTCTGGGCCGCGCGGGCCGCGCCGCGCGCCGCGCTCGCCGCCGGCAGGGCGTCGGTCGCCATGGCCGCCGCCGAGGCCCGCCAGGCCGCCCACGGCGCCCCGCCCGCGTCCGTCCATGCCGCCCCCGCCCCGCGCCGCGCCGGTGGCGCGAAGCCGCGGCTGCTGCTGCATGTCGGGCTGACCAAGACCGGCTCCACCAGCCTGCAGAACTTCTTCGAGCTCAACCGCGCCCGCCTGATGGACCGCGGCGTGATCTACCCCGAGGCGGGCGTCTACCGCGAGGAGGGGACGGATCGCGGCTCGGGCCACAACATGGCGCTGCGCGAGGTGTTCCGGGACGGCCCGCGCCCGGTCTTCGACGCGATGTGCGAGGAGATCCTGTCCAGCGGCGCCTCCCTCGCCATCGTCAGCTGCGAGAACCTCTCCTGGAACCCCGACTGGCGCGGGCCCGCGGGCCTCGCCGCCCTGTCGCGCGCGCTGGAGGGGTTCGAGACGCATCCGCTGATGATCGTGCGCGACGAATTCGACTGGCTGGTGTCGATGTACAAGGAGGCCGTGGTCGGCGGCTGGCTGCGCTGGGCCGAAAGCCCGGCGGAGTTCTTCCGCATGCAGGACGCGCTCGGCGGCGTCGATTTCGCGGGGATCATGGCCGGGTTCGCCGGGGCCTTCGGGGTCGAGCGCTGCCACATGATCGACGTGCATGGCGAGGGGGAGCTGGCGCGGCGCGCGCTGGCCTGCGTGGCGCCGGACCTCGCCGCGGATGACGGGCTTCTGGCCCCGCCGCGGGCCAATATCGGCACGCCCGACGCCGACGCCGCGGCGTGGCGGCTGCTGAACCGCCTGCCCGCGGAAGGAGCGGTGGACCGCGCGTTCCTGTCGATGCGCCGCGACGCGCCGCCCAGCCCGGTGAACCCGATCCCGCGCATCGACGCGATGCTCGACGGCATCGCCGAGCGGCGCGAGGCCTCGGGCCGCGCGCCCTGGAGCGCCGACCAGCGCACCCGCCTGGCCGAGCGGCTGAGCGCGCTCTGGGGCTCGCGCGACGTGAACCTCGCGGCCGAGCTGCTGACCGAGCGGGTGCGCTGGGCCCGCCGCCCCGCCGCCGCGAGCGTTCCCGCGCCCGAGATGCGCCCGGAGGCGGAGGCGGCCGACCCTGTGGCGCTGACCCCGATCGAGCGGATGCTGGACCACGATTCGGGCGAGGAGGCCCGGCGCATCCGCAAGTTCGGCGCCGCCCGGCCCTATGGCTTCTCGGTCGCGGTGGATGTCGACGCCGGGATCGCCCGGATCGAGAGCGCCAAGCCCCTCGGGGAGCTGCGGCTGGTCTGGGACGCGCTCGACGGCGACGCCGCGCCCGAGGAGGGCGCGTGGTCCGCGCTGCCGGACGGCGCCTGCATCGCCGCGATCCCGCTGCCGCGCCGCCGCTTCGCCGCGCACCAGCGGCTGACGGTGTTCGCGCGCGCCGGCAAGCGGGTCTGGCGGCGCGAGATCTGCCTCGCCGTCCAGGGCGGCGCGCCCTTCGCGCTGGTGATCGGCGGCGCGGCCGACGCGGACGGCGCCGCGCCGCGCGTGGTCCAGGGCCGCGACGCGGGCCGGGACACGGGCCGGGACACGGGCCGCGACGGCGCCGCAGCCCCCGCCCGCCCGGCCCGCGTCGCCGGGCTCTGACGCCGCGCAGAAGGACCTCGCCATGCCGCTGTTCTCGATCATCATGCCCTGCTTCAACCCCGGCCCGCTGGCGGCCGAGGCGATCCGGTCGCTGCAACGCCAGACCTGCCCGGACTGGGAGCTGGTCGCCGTCGACGACGGCTCCTCCGACGGCTCGTTCCGGATCCTCGAGGACTGGGCCCGCGCCGATCCGCGCATCCGCGCCGTGCGCCTGGCGCAGAACGGCGGCGCGGCGCGGGCGCGCAATATCGGCCTGTCGCTGGCGGGCGGGGACTACCTGTGCTTCCTCGACGCCGACGACGTGCTGACCGACCGCGCGCTCGAAGCCTTCGCCGGCCTCGTCGCCGACCGGCCGGTGGACCTGGCGAAGGGCGGCATGGCGGTGACCCATGCCGCCGCCGACCCGGTCCCCGAGACCGTGGGCCAGGCCTGGGCGGCCCCCCGGGCCGAGGACGCGCGCGGGCGGATCCTGCCGCTCTCGGACTTCACCACCCACGCCTATCGCCGCGGCTTCGTCGAGGACTGCCGGATCCGCTTCGAGGAGGGGCTGACGGTGGGCGAGGACCGCATGTTCCTGGCGCGCGCGCAGCTCTGGTGCGCCGATTTCGCGGCCACGGACCGGGTGGTCTATGTCTACCGCAAGCAGCACTCGGTGACGATGGAAGCGGCCTGGGACGACGGCAAGCGGCGCTCCACCATCGCGCTGCTGACCGGGATGCGGGCGCTGATCGACGGCCGCCCGAACGCCGCGCGGCTGCGGGCGGCGTTCTTCCTCAACTCCTTCCCCTGGCAGTGCCGCCTGCTGGCGCGCACCGCCCGCATCGCGCCCCGCCCGGCCATCGACGAACATGCCCGCGCCCTGCGCGACGCCGCCGTCGCCGGGGTCGAGGCCGAGAGCGAGCATGCCCGCCGCTTCACCGGCCACTGGACCGCCTTCGCCCGCGACATGCGCCGCCTGCTGCAGGAGGAGGCCTGGGACGACGCGGTCTGGCGCCTGTCCGCCCACGCGGCGCGGGAGGCGGCGAAACCCGGCAGGGCGGCCTGATCCGCGCGGCCCGCGCGCCGCCGGCCCCCGCGCCGGGCGCCGGGGACTCCACGACCCCCGCCCCCTCACATCCGCGTGAGGCGGCGGGTTTCGCGCCCGCGTCGCCGCGGCGCCATTGCCGCGCCATGGTCTTCGCCCCAAATCGGCTGCATGACCCAGCCCCTGTTCGCCTTCGACACCAGCTACGCCCGCCTGCCGGAGCGCTTCTATTCCCCCGCGCCGCCCGCCCCGGCGCCGGATCCGGCCTTCCTCGCGCTCAACCGACCCCTGGCCGAGCAGATGGGGATCGACCCGGAGCGCCTCGCCTCGGAAGAGGGCCGCGACGCGCTGACCGGCCGCGCGGCGCCCGAGGGGGCCGCGCTGATCGCCATGGCCTATGCCGGGGCGCAGTTCGGCCATTTCGTCCCGCAGCTCGGCGACGGGCGCGCGGTGCTGCTGGGCGAGGTGGTCGGCCCCGACGGCGCGCGCCGCGACATCCAGGTCAAGGGCGCGGGCCGCACGCCCTATTCGCGCATGGGCGACGGCAAGGCCCCGCTGGGCCCCGCCCTGCGCGAATACCTGGTCTCGGAGGCCATGCACGCGCTCGGCGTGCCGACCACCCGCGCCCTCGCGGTCCTGCGCACCGGAGAGGTCGTGCTGCGCGACGCGCCGCTGCCCGGCGCCGTGATCGTGCGGGTCGCGACCGCCCATATCCGCGTCGGCACCTTCCAGTACTTCGCCTCGCGCGGCGACAGGGAGGGGCTGGAGATCCTGCTCAACCACGCCGCCGAACGCGCCTGGCCCGAGACGCTCGAGGCCGACAACCCCGCCGCCGCCTTCCTGCGCGCGGTGTCGCTGGCGCAGGCGAAGCTGGTGGCGAAATGGCTCTCGCTCGGCTTCATCCACGGGGTCATGAATACGGACAACATGTCCGTGACCGGCGAGACGATCGACTACGGCCCCTGCGCCTTCATGGACGCCTACGCCGCGGGCCGGGTCTATTCCTCGATCGACCGGCACGGGCGCTACGCTTATGGAAACCAGCCCAAGATCGCCCACTGGAACCTGCTGCAGCTGGCCGAGGCGCTGCTGCCGCTGATGGGCGAGACCGAGGAGGAGGCCGTGGCCGCCGCGCAGGAGGCGCTGGACGTGTTCCCGGGCGCCTTCTCGGACGCCTGGCGCGGCGCGCTGCAGGCCAAGCTGGGCCTGACCGAGACGCGCGAGGGCGACGACGCGCTGGCCGAGGATTTCCTCGCCGCGCTCGAGGCCGGGGAGGCCGATTTCACCCTGGCGTTCCGCGGCCTCGGCGCGCTGCGGGCCGAGGGCGGGCCCGAGACCGACGGCCCGGTGCGCGAACTGTTCCGCAAGCCCGGGGCGTTCGACGCCTGGGCCGTGCGCTGGCGCGCGCGGCTGGCCGAGGAGGCCCGCAGCGACGGCGAGCGGCGCGCGGCGATGGACCAGGTGAACCCGGCCATCATCCCGCGCAATCACCTGGTCGAGGAGGCCCTGCGCGCCGCCCAGGACGGCGACATGGCCCCGTTCGACGCGCTTCACGCGGCCCTCGCCGCGCCCTTCGCCGACCGCCCCGCGGGCGACCGCTACGCGCAGCCCCCGGCGAAGGAGGAGGAGGTCCGCGCCACCTTCTGCGGCACGTGAGCTGGTCGCGGCGCGATGCGCTCAGCTTCGGCGGCGGGGCGCTGCTGCTCGGCGTCGCCGGGGGCGCGGCGCTGTACGGGCGCGGCAACCCGGCGATGCAGTTCCGCCCGCATTCGCGCCTGCCCGGGTACCGCGCCCTGGTGCAGGGCGGGACGGGGGGCGGCGCCGCGCTTGTGGGCGTGGGCGGGGGCGGGGGCGGCGCGCAGCCGGTCGCGCCCGGCCCCGACGCGCTCTGCGCCGCGCTGTTCGACCCGGTTCCCGGCAAGGTCCCGGTGGCGATGTTCACCGATCACCGCTGCGCCGTGTGCAAGGCGGTCGAGGCGGACCTTTTCGCCCGCGCCGCCGGCCCGGACGCGCGGATCGCGCTGCGGGTCCACAACTGGCCCGCGCTGGGCGGCGTCTCGGTCCCGCTCGCCCATGCGGGCGAGGCGGCGCGGGCGCAGGGGCCGGAGGCGTGGCGGGCGATGCACGACGTGCTGATGACCCTGCGCGGGCGCCCCTCGGACGCGCGGCTGGCGAAGATGGCCGGGGATGCGGGGCTGGACGGCGACCGGCTGGTGGCGGACATGCGCGCGCCCCGGACCGTCGCGGCGCTGGCGCAGAGCGCCGATCTCGCCTGGCTGTTCGGCTTCATCGGCACGCCCGGGCTGGTCTTCGGGCGCACCTCCGCCGTCGGGGCGCTGCCGCCCGCGGTGCTGGAGGCCATTCTTGAAGACGCGGCCGAATCGGGGCCGCCGCCGGGCTGTTTTGCATGAACAGTTTCTGAAATATCAGGCCGAGCGGCGCTGTTCCAGGAAGGCCTGCATGCTGTCGGAGACGTCAAGCGGCAGTCGCGTGAAGTCGCCGTAGTAGATGAAGTTGAAATCGATTCGGGACGATTCGAACATCGCCTTGACATGGGCCGGGCGTGGATAGGTCGATCCGCGCTCCATGTGCTGGTAATTCTTGATGGACGCGTCCATCAGGGCGCTCATCTTGGCCTGCGTAAGGCCAAGAGACGCCCGCAACAGGCGCAATCTACGCCCGACCGCGTCCGGCGTCGCGTCGCCGGTGGCGAGCTCTTTTTTGAGTTCTTCAGACACCATGGCGCAACTTTGCGGCCCGGCCCGGTACAATGCAACCGGGTTCTTCGCAGATGCGGCGTGAAATCTGCGTCATCGCGTGCTGCGTTGCAGAAACTCCTCGGGGCGCCCGGGTTTGGGAAAACCTTGCGCTTTCTCCGGGGAAGGCCCACCTTGGAAACCATTGAGAGCGCAAAGGCGTCGCGCGCCGACCGTGAGCCCCCGAATTCCGGGCCAGGCGGGCGACGCGAAAAGATTGAGATTGGAGTTTCCCATGCCTCGCCTTCATCGCCGGGCGTCGATCGTCGTCGGCGTCGCCGCGGCGGCGCTCGCCGCCGGCTGCGCCCCCGCGCCGACCCGCACGCCGGAGCCCGCCGCGGTCGCCGGCTGGCCCGCGGCCGACGTCCCGATTTCCGACATGGACAAGGCCGTGATCCAGGCCTCGCTCAACAAGCTCGGCTACAACGCCGGGGCCGTCGACGGTTTCGTCGGCCGCCAGACCCGCGGCGCGATCCGCCAGTTCCAGGCCGATATCGGCGCGCCGTCCAACGGCCACTACTCGCCCACGCTGGTCGCCCGCCTGAAGCAGGAGGCCGGGCCGGTCGCGATCGACAGCCAGCCCGAGGCGGTGGCCCCGGTCGCGGCCAGGCCCGCCGCGCCCGCGCCGACGCCGACGCGAACCCCGGCGCCGACGCCGGCCGCCGCCCCCGCGGCGGCCCCGGCCGCGGTTGCGGCCGCCCCCGCCCCCGCGCCCGAACCGGAGCCCGAGCCCGAACCGGAGCAGGACCCCTGGGCCAATCTCGGCATCAATGAAGGCGGCGATGGCGGCGGCGGCGGAGGTGGCGGCGGCGGCGGCGGCGGCTGGTGATCGCCGCCCGCCCCTGACCCCTTCCTGACACGCAGCGCCGGGCGTCGCGCCCCGGGGCGCGCGCCCGGCCTCCCATTCCAGGAGTCCGAGCCATGGCCCATCGCAGCCTCCTCGCCGCCGCGCTCTGCGCGCTCCTCCCCGTCGTCGCGACGGGGCAGGAGACCCCGAAAGCCCCCGATTTCGCCGCCATGGTGCGCGGATCGGGGGTGATCGGCCTTCCCGACGTGACCATCGACCTTGAACGCCGCGCCGAGCGGCGCGTCGCCATCGTGGTCGGCAACAGCGCCTATGATTTCGGCCAGCCGCTGAAGAACGCCGCCGCCGACGCCCGGCTGATGGCCGAGTTCCTGCGCGGGCAGGGCTATCTCGTGCTCGACCGCTACGATCTCGGGCGGCGGGGCTTCGAGGACCTGTTGCGCGAGGCGCTGACCACGATCCCCGCCAATTCCGAGGTCCTGTTCTATTTCGCCGGCCACGGCCTGCAGATCGGGCGCAAGAACTTCATCGTTCCCGTCGACGCGGACCTGTCCAACGCCCGCGACGTGGCCTACGAGACGGTCACCCTCGACAACGTGGTCAAGATCCTCGGGGCGCGCAGCCGGGCGCAGGTGGTGCTGCTCGATTCGTGCCGCGACAACCCGTTCGGCGAGGTGGAGCTGGCCACGGGCCTCTCGAACCAGCTGTTCGAGGGGCAGGACGGGTTCTCGCCGATGACCGCGCCGGTCAACACGCTGCTCGCCTTCTCCACCTCGCCGGGCGAGGTGGCGCTGGACGGGGCGGGCGAGAATTCGCCCTTCACCTCGGCCTTCGTCTCGGCGGCGCGCGAGCTCGGCGACCGCCCCGCCTCCTCGGTGCTCGAGCAGGTGCGGCGCACGGTCTATGCCGAAACCCGCGGGCGGCAGATCCCCTGGGAAAGCTCGACCCTGGTCGAACCGATCTATTTCGGGGGCGCCGCAGCGCGCCTCGCGGCGATGAACGCCGAGCCGGGCGCCGGGGGCGGGGCCGCGCGCTCGATCCGGGTGATGAACGCCGCCGCCGCGAAGGCCGCCGCCGCCGCGCAGGCGCAGGACGCCGCGGCGGGCGAACCCGCCGTGCTGTCGGCGGCGCTGGAGCGGGAGATCCGCCTCGGGGACGCCCTGCGCGCGGCGCTGGAGCTTCCCGCGGATGCGGGGCTGGAGATCGCCGCCCTGCCCGAACGGGGGCGGCTGGCGATCTCGGGCGAGGCGGGCTGGCGCTCGGTCGGTCTCGGGCCGGTCACGGGGCGCGAGATGGGGAGCCTGACCTTCAACCCTGCCTTCGGGCAGGTCCCGGCCGAGGGGCATGACGGGCTGCTGACCGCCCGGTTCGAGGTGATCGCGAAGGGCGAGCGCCGCCCGGTGGAGCTGCAGCTCCAGGCCGATCCCTGCGACCTCGCCGCCGGGGATTACCTCGACCCCGAGGGGGTCGGCCTGGTGCGCTACCCGAACGAGATCCGCCCGCAGGAGGCGCTGGCGGCCTGCGAGGCCGCCGTGGCGGCGCATCCGGACGAGGGGCGCTTCCACTACCAGCTCGGCCGCGCCCAGGTCGCGCTGCGCGACTTCGACGCCGCCCGCGCGTCCTATGACAAGGCCCGCGCGCTGGAGCACACCCGGGCCTGGTACGCGACCGGGATCCTCGAGGCGCAGCGCCCCGCCGCGACGGGGGGCGAGGCGGAGACCAGGGTCTCGGACGAGGTGCTGGTCTGGTACGTCGTCGGCTCCGAGAAGGGCGATCCCTACGCCTATCACGCGCTGGGCAAGCAGTTCGTGCGGCACGAAACCTCCGAGACGCTGCGCGCGCAGGGCTATGACCTGCTGAGCCGGGCGATCGAGCTTGGCCACACCTTCGCGATGAACGAGCTGGGGTGGATCTATCTCGACAAGGACGGCAAGTGGTACGACCCGGTGCGCGGGCTGCGCCACCTGCGCGAAAGCGCGGGGCGCGACGACATCTACGGGTTCAACAATCTCGGGCTGGTGCACCGCAACGGGCTCGGCGATCAGCCCAAGAACCCCGAGGCGGCGCTGGCCTGGTTCCGCAAGGCCTCGGCCGGCGGGCACCCGAACGCGCCCACCAATATCGGGCGGATGTACGCGGCCGGAGAGATCGGCGGCGGCCCGGACCCGGTCGAGGCGATCCGCTGGTATGACGAGGGGCTGTCGCGCGGCGACGCCTGGGGCGGGGCCAACGCCGCCTTCCTGATCGCGCGCGCCCGGCCCACGGGGTTCGGCCCGGCGGACATGGCGCTGCGGGCGGGCAAGGCCGCGGCGCTGCGCAACCCCGAGGCGCGGGACGCGGCGCGGGGGCTGCTGGACAAGCTGCCGCCGAAATTCCTCGACCAGGCGTCGCAGATGCTGCTGCGCGAGATGGGGGCCGAGATCGAGGCCGACGGCGCCTTCGGCCCGGGCTCGCGCGCCGCGCTGGAGGCGGTGGCGGCCGGGGCGGGCGAGACCGCGCCCGGGGGCCTGTCGGCGGCCGAGCGGCTGGTCTGGATCGCCGGGCTGAACTGGCGCCAGGGCAGCTTCCGCGTGGACCTGTACTGAGCGCGCCGCGCGGGGGGGCGTCCCCCGTCCCCCGTTCCCCGGCGCGGGGCGAAGCGCGCAGAACGCGAAAGGCGGGGCCCGGCGGCCCCGCCTTTTCCTTGCGCGCCCCGCTGATCGGGGGCGTTTTGCGGGCGACGTCCCCGGTGGGAGGGACGCCGCCCCGCCGCCGTCTCAGGCGGCGCCGTCCACATGCATCCGCACCAGGGTCTGGTTCAGCAGCATGTAGGCGATCTCGCCGAAGGTGGCCGGACCGACGCAGGCCCCGGCCCGGCGTCCCTCCAGCTCTCCGTACAGGTAGTTGAGGATGCAGTTGCAGGAGAAATCATCCGCCCCCTGGCCGCGCAGGCGGGCGCCGAAGGCGTCGGCGTAATTCTCCAGCTCCAGCGCGAGGCGGTACTCCACCCCCTTCACCACCGGGGCGTAGAAGCGGACCACGCCCTCCTCCTCGTCCACCTCCTGCACCGAGACGTTGATCAGCGCCCCGGCATAGTTGGCGACGAAGGGCAGGCGGGTGTCGATCCGGCGCTCCACCAGGTACTCGGCCAGGTTCACCGCCTCGCCGTTGACCACGGCGCGCCGGGCCTCGAACCCGTTCTTGTCGAAGGTGACGACCATCTCGTCGCCCTGGCTGAAGATGTTGACGATGTCGAGCCGCGCGGGCCGGGCCGGGGGCAGCTGGACATAGAGCATCGCCGCGCCTTCCTCGTGCGCCGCGCCGGTCGCGCCGTCGAACACCTTGGGCTTGCGGGTCCCGATCTCGTCCAGGTGCACGCCCGCGATCCAGCCCATCAGCGGCTGTTCGAACACGCCGGGATAGCGCGAGCCTTCCATGGCGAAGGCGGTGTGCGCCTCGCAGAAGGCGGGGATCAAGATGGCGGAGAAGCCCTGCTTGTAGCGCCCCTCGGACAGGCGCGGCAGCTCTTCCGCGCTCAGGATCCTGGTGTTCGCGTCCACGGCCTCGGAGATGCGGGTGCAGAACACCCGCTCCCGGTCGACGATGCCGCCGCTCTCGGTCAGGAAATAGACCGAGGTGCCGCCGATCCACTTGCCCCGGGGCAGGACGGAGAGGGCCTCCTCGGACCCGGCGAGCAGGAGGGTCTCTCCGGCGTTGATCAGGGACGCGACCTGGTCGGTCGTAAGAAGCGCATTTTTCATCAAACTCTCCGACGCTCAGAGCTTTGAAATGTCGGGCTGCGCGAAGGGGTTCTTCACGAAGAACTCCCGCAGCTCGATCGTGGCGGACGCAACGGAAGCAGGATTCTCGTCGGCCTCGCGCCGCAGGCGCGACACCAGGAGCCGGGTGGCCAGGCTGACATTCGCAAGGTCGGTGGAGCTTTGAAGGACGCGCGACCATCGCGCGTCATCGGCGGCTGGAACCATGTCCTCACCCTCGTCATACCCATTCGCTGACGAGGTTTATGAGCGTGAAGCATGAACTTTCGGTTTCGCGGGCGTGCATGCGAAAGGGGCGGCCCGGCGGCCGCCCCCTTCGCACCCCTCCGGGGGCGATCCCCACGCGCCCCTCCGGGGGCGACCCCCTCGCGCCCCTCCGGGGCGACGCACGCGCGGTCAGTAGACCTTCTCGGCCACGATCCGCTCGAGATACACGCCATAGCCCGATTTCTTCAGCGGCGCGGCGAGGGCCATCAGCTGTTCGGTGTCGATCCAGCCCTTGCGCCAGGCGATCTCCTCGGGGCAGCAGACCTTGAGGCCCTGCCGCTCCTCGATCGTCTCGACATAGGCGCCCGCCTGCATCAGCGACTTGTGCGTGCCGGTGTCGAGCCAGGCGTAGCCGCGGCCCATCATCTCGACGAACAGGTCCCCGCGCTCCAGGTAGGCCTTGTTGACGTCGGTGATCTCCAGCTCGCCGCGGGGCGAGGGCTTCACGTTCGCCGCGATGTCCAGCACGTCGTTGTCGTAGAAATAGAGGCCGGTGACCGCGTAGTTCGATTTCGGCTTGGCGGGCTTCTCCTCGATGTCGAGCGCGCGGCCCTCGTCGTTGAAATGCACCACGCCGTAGCGCTCGGGGTCGCTGACGCGATACCCGAACACGGTCGCCCCGGTCTGCCGCGCCGCCGCCGCCGACAGAAGGTCCGCGAAGCCGTGGCCGTAATAGATGTTGTCCCCGAGGACGAGCGCGACGTTGTCGCCGCCGACGAATTCGCGCCCGATGATGAAGGCCTGCGCCAGGCCGTCGGGCGAGGGCTGCACGGCGTATTCCAGGTTCATCCCCCACTCGGACCCGTCGCCCAGCAGGCGCTGGAACTGGTCCTGGTCATGCGGGGTGGTGATGATCAGCACGTCGCGGATCCCGGCCAGCATCAGCACCGACAGCGGGTAATAGATCATCGGCTTGTCATAGACCGGCAGCAGCTGTTTCGACACGCCCTTGGTGACGGGGTGCAGCCGCGTGCCGGAGCCTCCGGCGAGGATGATGCCCTTCATGCGCTCAATCTCCCTTGTTCAAAATATCGAGGACGGCGCCCAGCGACTCGCGCCAGGGCTTCGTCTTCAGGCCGAACGTGGTCTCGAATTTCGTGCAATCCATGGCGGAGTTCGCCGGGCGCTTCGCGGGCGTCGGGTAGTCCGAGGACGGGATATGGGCGACCTCGGGGGCGCTTTCGATCATCCCGCGGGCCCTGGCCTCTTCGAACACCGCCTCGGCGAACCCGGCCCAGTTGACCGTCCCGGCCCCGGAATAATGGTAGGTCCCGAAGACCGGGTCCCCGGCGGGCGCCGCCGCGAGGCGCGGCGCGATGGCGAGGATGGCCTCGGCCAGGTCCACGGCGCTGGTCGGCTTGCCCCACTGGTCGGCGACCACCGTCAGCCGCTCGCGATCCGCGAGGCGCAGCATCGTCTTCACGAAATTCGCGCCGTAATCGCAATAGACCCAGGCCGTGCGGATCACCACCGCGCGGGGGTTGGCCGCCGCCACCAGTTGCTCCCCGGCCAGCTTGGTGCGCCCATAGGCCCCGAGCGGATCGGTCGGGTCGTCCTCGGTCCACTCGCCGTCCTTCTCGCCGGGGAAGACGTAGTCGGTGGAGATCTGGACGAAGGCCGCGCCCACCTTCGCGGCGCCGCGGGCGATGGCCTCGGCCCCCGAGGCGTTGATGGCGTAGGCGAGGTCTTCCTCGGTCTCGGCCTTGTCGACGGCGGTATGGGCGGCGGCGTTGATGACCAGCGAAGGCTTGGCGGCGATCACCGCGGCCTCGGCCTCTTCCGGCTTGGTCAGGTCCACCTTGTCCAGCCCATAGGCGGTCAGGGTCGGGTCGAGGCGCAGCAGGGATTCCGACAGCTGGCCGTCGCGGCCGATGACGAGGATGCTCATTTCACCCCCCCGAGGCGGCCGCCGTCATAGCGCCCCTCGCGGATCGCGCGCCACCACGGCTCGTTGTCCATGTACCAGCCGAGGGTGCGGTCCATGCCGGTCTCGAAGGTCTCCTGCGGCTCCCAGCCCAGTTCGTCCCGGATCTTGGTCGGATCGATGGCATAGCGCAGGTCGTGGCCGGGGCGGTCGGTGACGTATTCGATCAGGTCTTCATGCGCCCCCGCATCCGGGAAGCGGTCATCCATCCAGGCGCAGATGAACTTCACCACGTCGATGTTCATCTTCTCGGCGTTGCCGCCGATATTGTAGGTCTCGCCCAGCCGCCCCCTGGTCAGCACGGTGAACAGCGCGCGGGCGTGGTCCTCGACATGCAGCCAGTCGCGGATGTTCTCGCCCTTGCCATAGACCGGCAGCGGTTTGCGGTCCTTCGCGTTCAGCGCCACCACGGGGATCAGCTTTTCGGGGAACTGCCACAGGCCGTAATTGTTCGAGCAATTGGTGGTCACCACCGGCAGGCCGTAGGTCTCGTGCCACGCGCGCACCAGGTGGTCGGACCCGGCCTTGGACGCCGAATAGGGCGAGTTCGGCGAGTAGGGCGTGGTCTCCATGAACGGGTGATCGTCCGGGCCGAGCGTCCCGTACACCTCGTCGGTGGAGATGTGGTGGAAGCGGAACGCCTCCTTCTTCGCGCCCGGGAGCGTGTTCCAGTAGTCGCGCGCGGCCTCGAGCAGGGTGAAGGTGCCGACCACGTTGGTCTCGATGAAGGCCGCGGGGCCGTCGATGGAGCGGTCCACGTGGGATTCGGCCGCAAGATGCATCACCGCGTCGGGCTGGTGCGTCTCGAACACCGCTTTCATCGCCGCGGCGTCGGCGATGTCGGCCTTCACCAGCGTGTAGTCCGGGCTGTCGGCGCAATCCTCCAGCGCCTCGGGCGTCGCGGCATAGGTCAGCTTGTCGACATTCACGACCGAGCAGCCGTGGTCGCGCATCACGTGGCGGATGGTGGCGGAACCGATGAAGCCGGCGCCGCCGGTGACGAGGAGTTTCATGCGCGCGTCCGTAATCAGGATTCGTAAGTGAAAGGAGAGGTCCAGTCGGCCAGTTTCGGCTGGGCGGCGTCCTTGCCCGACAGGATCGGGGCGTCGACGCCGGCCTCGGCCAGCGGCCAGTCGATGGCAAGGTCCGGGTCGTCCCAGGCCACGCCGCCGTCGGCCGCGGCGTCATAAAGGCCGTCGACCTTGTACTGCACCTCGGCGTTGGGGGTCAGGGTCAGGAACCCGTGCAGGAAGCCGCGCGGCACCAGCAGCTGCGCGCCGCCCTCGGCGTCGAGCCGCACGCCGCGCCATTGCCCGAAGGTCGGCGAGCCGGTGCGCACGTCCACCGCCACGTCCCAGATCGCGCCCAGGGTGCAGCGCACCAGCTTGGTCTGCGCGCTGGGCGGGGCCTGGTAGTGCAGCCCGCGCAGGGTGCCCGGTTCCGCGGACATGGAATGGTTGTCCTGGCAGAACGGGAAATCCAGCCCCGCCTCGGCCATCCGGCCCTGGTTCCACGTCTCGCGGAACCAGCCGCGATGGTCCCCGAACCGGGGCGGCGTGATCAGGGTCAGCCCCGGCAGGTCCAGCGTTTCGATCTTCATGGCGGTCTCCCGAGCGTGGCCTTCACCTGTGCGCGGCGGCCGGCGCCGGGCGTCGGCCGCTGCTCAGGGAAGGAACGTGAAACCGCGGCTGAAGGTCAAGGAGACACGGTGCGACACATCCGAACCCGCGTTCTCGTCCGACCAGGACAGCCGGTAGCCGACCGAGGCGCTGATCTCGTCGAACAGCCGGGTGCTGAAGCTCACCCCCGTCGCCGCGGTCAGACGCTCCTGCGCCGAATTCTCGTCCCCTGACAGCGCCTGCTGCCAGCCGAGCGAGGCGTTGGCCCCGACCGAGCTGTCGGCGTCGAGCTGGAGCCGCCCGCCGATGGTGAAGGCGGTGATGTTGGCGATGCCGGCGCCGTCGCTGTCCGGGTTCACCGCGTTGGAGAAGGACGCGCTGAGCGAGCTGCGCGCCCCCGAATAGGTCAGCCCCGCCAGCGCCCGCACGCCGGGCGAGGTGAAGGTTTCGTCCACCCCGCCGACGGTGCGCTGGGAGAAGGTCAGGCTGGGGCCGAGCGAGCCCTGCATCGACAGCCGGCGGTTCACCGACCAGTTGGCGCCGCCGGTGACCGCGACGGTCAGGCTGCGCTGGTCGGCGGCGTTGTCGGTCTGGCTGACCGAGGTCACGGCGCTGAGCGAGTGCGACAGCGTCGGCTGGGACTGGTGGCTCCAGCTCAGGCTCAGCGACCCGGCGGTGGAGGAGGACAGCGCCGGCGAGGTTTCGTCGACGTAATCGGTGCGCGAGAGGTTGAGCCCGAACGACAGCTGGTTGCGCGGGTTGATCGCGTGCGACAGCGACATCCCCGCCCCGAGCGCGAGCTTGAGCGCGTCGCCCTCGTCGCCCTCGATCTGCACGAAGCCGATCGGCAGGCCGGAGGTCGGGTCGGTGATGATGCTGATCGTGTCCGCCTCGGTGAACGCCACCTGGTCGAGCCGGGCCGAGAACGAGGTGGAGAACGAGGTGGTGCTGTCGATGGCCTGGCTGTAGCCCACGCTCAGGTCCGGGATCGGGACCACGTTGCGGTCCGTCTCGTTCCCCCCGAGGGCGCGGAACCCCGCCGACAGGCCGATGTTCAGCGCGCTGTCGGAGGTGACCGAGGTGTACATCAGCCGGGCGTTGGTGTTGGCCGAGACGATGGAGTCCGAGGTGTTGGACCCGCCGCCGCTGTTGAACGACACGCCCGTCGACAGGGTCAGGTCGAAGCGCCGCTCCGGGTCCTGGTTCACCGCGCCCGCGCCGAAGCCGCCAAGGCTCGGGCCCCGGCGGGCCGCCAGGGTCGGCTCCTCCTCTTCCTCTTCCGCCGCGGCTTCGGCCGCCTCGGCCTCGGCGGCGGCCGCATCCTCGGCCGCCTGCGCCTCGGCCGCCGCGGCGGCCTCGGCCTCGGCCGCGCGAAGGCGGGCGATCTCCGCCGGGCTCAGCGCCTCGGAGAGCGGGCGCGCCTCGGGGATCGCGCCGACCCGCGCGCCGCGCGCCGGCGCCTCGGCGTCTTCCTGCGCGATGGCGCCGACCGCGGCCAGCGCCACGCCCGCCGCTGCGGCGAGCGCGACCGCCGCGGCGGAGCCGTGCAGCCTCTGAATGCTCATCCCGATCTCCCGCGATGGACGCCCCTGCGGGCCGTCCTCAGAACAGGCTGCGCTCGGGGACGAACACCACGTCGCCGTCCTGCAGCTCGATATCCTCGACGGGGAGACCGTCCTCGAGGGCGGTGTAGTCGAAGAGCATGATCTCCGTCGTGCCGTCCTCGGCGGTGCGGCGCACCTGGATGCGGTCGGCGTCGGCGAAGGGCGCGGCCCCGCCCACGACGGCCATCAGCTTGAGGATCGAGAGGGATTTCTCGGCCTCGACGGTGATCGGACCCGGGCGGCCGACCTGGCCGAACACGTAATAGGTGTGGGTCTCGACCTCGTCCATCTGCTCCTGCGGCGACTCGGGCCGGGTGGAGGCGAGGGCGACGGTCACCGTCGGCGTCAGCTCGAACCCCGAGGCGAAGCGGCTGCGCAGCACGGCCTCGAGGCGCTCGGGCGAGCGGCCCTCGGCCATCACCGACCCGGCGATGGGCAGCGAGATGCGCCCGTCGGGCCGCACCAGCACCTGGCTGGAGAGGTTCGGATCCTCGAGGACGGTGACGTTCAGCACGTCGCCCGGTTTGATCGAGTAGTACCCGTCCTGGGCCGCGGCCGGCGCGGCGATGGCCGCGGCGAGCGCGAGAAAAGCAAGATTCTTCAAGGCCCCATTCCTTCGCATTGTCGCGATGCATCAAGTCTTTTGCCGAAGTGTTGCCCGATGACGGCGCCGTTTTCCACGGTCGCGCCGCCGGGCGCGGCGCCGGGGATGGCGGAAAGTCCCGCCCCGTTGCCGAGGCGCCGCACCCCGGGCGCCGCGCCGCGGGGCGGTCCGGCGCCCGCGGGGGCGCCCCCCGGGGCGTCGCGGAGGGCTTCGCGAGGGGGTTTCGACCCCGGCGCGGGGCGGGTCGAAGCCCTGCGCCGCGCCCGTGGTTCCCCGCCCGCCGGGGCGCCTGCGGCGACGCGCCGCCGCGGCGGGCGTCTGAATGCACCCTGAACGCGACCGATATTCGCGGCGCGCATAGCCGTCTTGCGCCGGGACGACTCGCGCGTCATGACCGCGCTATTCACTTAATTCACATGGATTGTACTTTCTTTATTGGCGCCGTTCAGCGCGCGTGCAGCCGCGTCTAAAGCATTAAATGCGCTGGCGGAAAGCAGTTGAGCGGTGGGGGCATTTATGGTCTGATTTGGGGCGTGGGATGGACTCGGCCAGCCATCAAGCGGCGGGCGCCGCGCCCCCGACGGTGGGACGTCGGAGGCGGGGCGCGGAAAACCGTTCTTTCGGGGCCGGGCCTCAATGCTCTGACAGTTCAGGTTTCTCTGGACCTTATTGATCATGAACCGGGGGTTGTTTTGCTCCAATCTGTAAGATCAGACGCGCAGGCTGCGCCCGCGGAGGCCGAGGCGATCGCCCTGTCCCGCGGCGGCGCATACCGGCGCTTCGGCAAGCGGGCGATGGATATTGTCCTCGTCCTGCTCGCCGCGCCCATGGTGGCGCCCGTCATCCTGTTCCTCGCCCTGCTGGTGCGTACCGACGGCGGACCGGCCTTCTACTACCAGAAACGGGTCGGCAAGGACGGCAAGCTGTTCAACCTGTGGAAGCTGCGCTCGATGGTCGTGGACGCCGACAAGGCGCTGGCCGACTATCTCGACGCCGACCCGGCCGCGAAGGCCGAGTGGGACCGCTGCCAGAAATTGCGCCGCGACCCGCGCATCACCCGCTGGGGCGGCGTGCTGCGCAAGTCCTCGCTCGACGAGCTGCCGCAGCTGTGGAACGTGCTGCGCGGGGACATGTCGCTGGTCGGCCCGCGCCCGTTCATGCCCGAGCAGGCCGAGATGTACCCGGGCGGCGCCTACTACACCATGCGCCCGGGCCTGACCTGCTTCTGGCAGACCGGGGATCGCAACGACAGCTCCTTCGCCGCGCGCGCCATCGACGACGCCCGCTATGCGCGCGAGATGTCGATGGGCATCGACCTCGTCCTCATCTTCCGCACCTTCGGGGTGATGATGCGCCAGACCGGCGTCTGACGCCGCCGCCGCGGGGCGGGACATGAAAAAGGGGCGGCCCGCCGGGGCCGCCCCTTTCGTCGTTCCATGCCCCGGGCGCCGGGGCCCGGTCCTCACCCCGCCAGCGCGGCGGCGTGGTGGCGCAGGTGGTCTTCCATGAAGCTGGCGATGAAGTAGTAGGAGTGGTCGTAGCCCGCCTGCATCCGGATCGTCGCCGCCTGCCCGGCCTCGGCGCAGGCCTGCTGGAACAGGTGGGTCTTCAGCTCTCCGGCCAGGAAGTTGTCGGCCATGCCCTGGTCCACCAGGATCTCGCCCTCGAACCCGCGGGCCTTCACCAGGGCGCAGGCATCGTGCCCTTCCCAGGCCTTGCGGTCGGCGCCCAGGTAAGCGGTCATCGCCTTCTCGCCCCAGGGGCAGTTCAGCGGCGAGACGATGGGCGCGAAGGCCGAGACCGAGCCGAACAGCCCCGGGTGGCGCATCGCCAGGGTCAGCGCGCCGTGCCCGCCCATGGAATGCCCGAACACCCCCATGGCGGAGATGTCGAACGCGCCGCGCACCAGCTCGGGCAGCTCGCGCGTGATGTAGCTCTCCATCTGGAAATGCGGGGCCCAGGGGGCCTCGGTCGCGTCCACGTAGAAGCCCGCGCCCTGCCCGAGGTCATAGCCCTCGTCATCGGCCACGCCCTCGCCGCGCGGCGAGGTGTCTGGGCAGATCACGATCAGGCCCAGGTCCGCGGCGATGCGCTGGAAGCCGCCCTTCTCGGTGCAGTTGGCGTGGGAGCAGGTGAGCCCCGAGAGGTACATCACCGCCGGGCGCGGGCCCTTCTGCGGCGGGGTGAAGACCGAGAAGGTCATGTCGCAGGCCGTCGTCTCGGCCTTGTGGCGCAGCACGAGCTGGCGGCCGCCGAAGGCGCGCTGGTCGGAAATGGTGTCCATGGATCTTCCCCCGGGGGTTGGCGTCGGGTGTGGCGTTGCGGCGTCAACAAACCCGGAGCGCGCCGCGGGCGCAAGCCGTCCGGCGGCGCCCCGTGGGGAAAATCCGTCGCGGGGGGGCGCGTCAGCCCCGCCGCCCCCAGCGCCGCGGTGACGACGCCGTGGTCCAGCATCTCCCGCCCCTTCACTTCCCCGATCATGCGGAACACGTCCGCCGTCTCCTCCAGCGTCGCCGGGCGCTGGTAGACTAGGTCGGGAATGGTCGGGTGCTGCTCCAGGCGGCGGAGCATCGGCTCCATGTCGAACGGCGCCAGGGGATCGCCCGGGGCGCCGAGGGGGCGCGAGGCGGGCTCCCGGGTGTCGAAACAGGCGGCCTGGGTGAGGATGTTCAGCAGCACCCCGGTCTGGTCCGAGCGGGCGCCGAGCCAGGCCTCCTGCCCGGCGAACCAGGCGCGGTCCCGCGCGAGGTCGTTGTTCATCAGCACGGTGGTCTTGATGGCGCCGTCGGACCAGCCCGCGCGGTCGCCATACAGGCCGTCGGGCAGGTTAGAGGTCGACCGCGGTGAGGGCCTCGTTCGAGGCGCTGTAGGTATCGACCCCGTTGAAACCGGCCTGCACGGCGGCGAAATCGGTCGTCATCTGCTGGCGGACGGTGCTGCCGCGGGTCGGGATGGCGTCATCGGGGTCGAGATCGGGCTCGTTCCGCCCGCTCTGCGCATCCTGGAAGGTCACGAGGGCGGCGCGCAGGTCGTCGACCCCGGGCGTGGCGGCGCATGGGGGCCTCCGGGGGCGAAAGGGCCCGTGGAAAAAGAAAGGGCGTGGAAAAGCGCGGGCGCGGAAGAGCGCGAAGGCCGCGCGGAAAACCCGCGCGGCCCTGAAAGTGTCCTGACGTCGTTGAATGCGTCTTGAGGGCGGCGCTCAGCCTGCCGGGTCATGCTCCGCCACCACCTGCGCGGCGAGGGCGGGCAGGTCGGCCCAGTCGTCGAACCGCGCGGTGGGCAGCAGGGCGTCGGGGCTCGAATGCCGGTAGCCGTTCAGGTGCAGGATGAAGGGCAGGCCGCCGTTCTGCGCCGTCTCGGCGTCGGTCTCGGAATCCCCGACATAGATCGCCTCGCCCGCCCCGAGCGGGGCCAGCGCGCGTTCCAGCAGGCGCGGATCGGGCTTCAGCGCGCCGGGGATGGTGTCGCCGCCGACCACGCTCTCCACCATGTCGAAACCGAAGGCCGAGAGGGCGAGCCGCGCCTTGCCCTCGGGCTTCTGGGTGCAGACCCCGATCCGCCAACCCGCATCGGCCAGCGCCCGCAGCGCCGCGACCGCGCCGGGATAGGGCCCGGCGCCGCCCGCGCGCGGGTCATAGGCGGCGCGGTACTTCGCCAGCCACGGCTCGACATCGCCGTCCGGGATGCCGCCGGTATGGGTCAGCAGCCGCTCCACCTGCACCTTCTGGCCCTTGCCGACGAAGGTCTTGTAGGTGGCGACGTCCACCGGCTCCCGCCCCAGCTCCTCCAGCAGGGACAGGCCGGCCACGCGCAGGGCGTGGACGCTGTCGATCAGGGTGCCGTCGAGGTCGAAGATGGCGCGGGGGGCGTCTGGCATGGGGGTCTCCGGAATGGCGGGGGCGTCAGTGCGAGACGCTGTGCGAGAACAGGTTGATCACCAGCACCCCCGCGAGGATGAGCGCGAGGCCGAGGATCGCCGGAAGGTCCAGGACCTGCCCGGCCCAGAGCCAGCCGACGAGGGCGATCAGCACCACCCCGAGGCCGGACCAGATCGCGTAGACCACGCCGGTGGGGATGGTCTTGAGCGGTTCGGCCAGCAGCCAGAACGCGAGCGCGTAGCCGACCACGCAGACCACGCTGGGCCACAGGCGGGTGAAGCCGTTGGAGCGCGCGAGCGCGGTGGTGGCGATCACCTCGGCCGCGACGGCGGCGATCAGGAACAGGTGGGCGCGCAAGGGGGCCTCCTTCGGGGTGGGCGGCCAGCATCGGGCGGGCCGGGGACAAGGGAAAGGGGGCGCAGGCGCGCGCCGGGGTCAAGTTTTGTTGCGCCGGGAAAAGGTCTGGTTTCGCCGGCGGCGCGGGCGCGGGGCGCGGGGCGCGGCCTCCGTCAGCGTCCCTTCGGCCGGGGCGCCTGCCAGCCGCGGCGCACGGACATCACCCGCACCCCCGCCGCCAGCGCCGCGGCCCCGAGGCCGACCGGCGCGAAGGGCAGGCCCAGCCCGTCGCCGATCACCACCACCCCCGCGCCCAGCAGGGCGGCGAGCGCGTAGACGTCCTCGCACAGCACCCGCGGCGTCTCGCCCGCCAGCAGGTCCCGCGCCACCCCCCCGCCGATCGCCGAGAGCACCCCGAGCAGCGCCGCGGGCAGCGGCTCCAGCCCCATCCCCAGCGCCTTGCGGCAGCCCGCGACGGCGAACAGCCCGAGGCCCATGGCGTCGAGCACCATCACCGGGCGGGACAGAAGCTCGATCCCCCGGTGGGCGAAGAAGGCCAGCGCCCCCGCGGCCAGCGCGACCGCGAGATAGGTCGGGTCCGCCAGCGCGGCCACCGGCGTCGCGCCCAGCATCACGTCGCGCGCGACCCCTCCGGCCAGGGCGGCGGCCAGCGCCATCACCGCGATCCCGAACGCGTCCATCCCCTTGCGCACCGCCAGCGTCGCCCCCGACAGCGCGAAGACGAAGGTCCCGAGCAGGTCGAGCCAGTAGACGAGGGCGAGGGGGGCGAGGGTCATGGCGGCCTCCGGATCCGGGTTCCCCCGGGCATACGCCAAAAACGAACGCCCGGCGAGGTTTTCCCCGCCGGGCGTCCCGGTCCGCCATGCGCGGCGCGGTTACTTCACCACGATCTCCGGCCCCATGAAGGTCGTCGGCAGCCAGGTCGACAGCCAGGGGATGTAGGTGACCATGATCAGGAACACGAACAGGATCGCCAGCCAGGGCAGGGCGGCCTTGACCACCCGCATCATCGGCATCCCCGCCACGCCCGAGGTGACGAAGAGGTTGAGGCCCACGGGCGGCGTGATCATCCCGATCTCCATGTTCACCACCATGATGATGCCGAGATGGATCGGGTCGATCCCGAGGCTGATCGCGATCGGGAACACCAGCGGCGCCACGATGATGATCAGGCCCGACGGCTCCATGAACTGGCCGCCGATCAGCAGGATCACGTTGACGATCACCAGGAACATGATCGGCCCGAACCCGGCCTCGAGCATCGAGGACGCGATCTGCTGGGGGATCTGCTCATCCGTCAGAACGTGCTTGAGGATCAGCGCGTTGGCGATGATGAACAGCAGCGTGACGGTCAGCTTGCCGCCCTCGAACAGCGAGTCGCGGTTGGCCTTGGACATCGCGGCGGGGAAGAACAGCAGCGCCAGCTGCCCCAGCCCGCGGGCGATGGCCTTGCCGCCGAGGCCGAGCGAGGCGTTGAAGTCCTGGCCGGTCGCGGCCAGCTTGTCCCCCGCCTCGCGCAGGGCGAAGGCCAGCAGGGCGGCGGCGACGAACAGGAACAGCGCCAGGCCGACGGTGGCCCCGACGGAGACGCCCGCGAACAGCGCGATCAGCGACGGAACCACGGTCAGCGCCGCGATCAGCAGCATCACCGCCCGCTCGCCCGCCTGGCCGCCGAGCGCCAGCAGGCGCCCCGCGAACAGGATCACCGCGGTGAAGCCCGCGGCCCCGACCAGCGCCATCCAGGCCGCGAAGCCCAGCATCAGCGACAGCGACAGGTACAGGATCACCGCGACGATGGCGAAGCCCCAGATCCGCGCGCCGAGCTCGCCCACCGCGCGCTCGCCCTCCTGCAGCCAGGGCTTGCCCGCCAGCGGGCCCATGTCGCGATAGATGAACATCGCCACGAAGAAGGCGTAGACGGCCGAGACGGCGGCGGCCTCGGTCGGCGTGAACACGCCGCCATAGATGCCGCCGAGGATGATGACGATCAGGAACAGGCCCCAGGAGGCGTCGAGCGCCGCGGTCATCACCTCGCCCCAGCCGGGCCAGTCGCCCTTGGGCAGGTTGCGCACACGGGCGGCCACGTAGATGCCGATCATCAGCATAACGCCCGCCAGCAGGCCCGGGATCACGCCCGCCATGAACATGCGGCCGACCGACACCTCGGTGGCGGTGGCGTAGACGACCATGACGATCGAGGGCGGGATCAGGATCCCGAGCGTGCCCGCGTTGCAGATCACGCCCGCGGCGAAGTCCTTGGTGTAGCCCACCTGGCGCATGCCGGCGATGACGATGGACCCGACCGCGACCACCGTGGCCGGGGAGGAGCCCGACAGGGCGGCGAACATCATGCAGGCCACCACGCCCGCGATGGCGAGGCCGCCCGGCAGGTGGCCGACCAGCGCGATGGCGAAGCGGATGATGCGTTTCGCCACGCCCCCGGTGGACATGTAGGAGGAGGCGAGGATGAAGAACGGGATCGCCAGCAGCGTGGCGTGCCCGGCCATGGCGTCGAACAGCGTCTGGGCGATGGAGCCGAGCGAGCTGTCGGAGTAGAGCAGCAGGAAGACGGTGGAGCTGAGCCCCAGCGCGACCGCGATCGGCGCGCCGATCAGCAGCATCGCGATGATCATCGCGAAAAGAAGGGCGACGTCCATGGCTCAGGCCTCCTTGCGCGGGGCGTCATCCCCGTCTTCGTCTTTGTCGGCGTTGCGCGAGGCTTCCTCGACCGCGTCCTCCGCCTCGTGGCTGGCGATCAGCATCAGGCTCTCGCCCGTCCAGATGCGGATCGTGGCCTGCACGAAGCGCAGCAGCAGCAGCGCCATGCCCACGGGCAGCGCCGCGTAGGGGATCAGCAGCGGGATCTTCTCGTAGCGCTCGCCCTCGTTGAACCACTCGGAGAAGAGGGGGTTGAGGAAGGCGGGCATGTCGATGTCGAGGGATTCGTACCAGCCCTGGCCGCGCACGTCCTCGAACCCCGTGGGGATGAACCGCCCCGAGGTCGGCGAGAGGTTGGCGAAGGGGGCGAAGAAGTCCCAGCCGCCCTTCAGCAGCAGCGCGGCGTAGAGCACGCTCAGCACCCCGGCGAGCAGGCCGAGGGCCCGGCGCCCTGCGGGGCCGAACAGGTTGACCAGCGCGTCGACGCCGAGATGGGCGTTCTTCTTGACCGCGTAGCTGGCGCCCAGAAGCACCAGCCAGGCGAACAGGAAGCTGGTCATTTCCAGCGCCCAGAGGATGTTGTCGTTGAAGCCGAAGCGGGCGACGACGTTGGCGAAGGTGATCAGGGTCATCGCGCCGATGGTGATCGCGATCAGCGTCTCCTCGGCGGAATCGATGGCGCGGCCAAGCCGCGATGCGGGGGCTTGCGGTGTCATGGGGTCCTCGGGGCTCCTCGGGGGCGCCTGCGCGGGCGAAGGGCGCGCGGGGCGGCGGCAGGGCGGCGGCGGCGCGGCGGCGGGCGCGCGCCGGGCGGGGCGAAGCGCCCCGCCGCGGCGGCCTGTCCACTCGTTCGGAAAGGAAAGTCCGGTCGGGCCGGGCGCTCTGGCGGCGCGTTCCGGGCCCTGCTCCCGGCCGGGACGGACCCGGCCGGAAGGCGCGCTGGATCGGGACGGGCCCGATCAGTGCTTGGCGTTGATCGCCTGGGCGGCCTCGATGGCGTCGGCGCCCACGTCGCCCTCGAATTTCGACCAGACCGGCTTCATGGTGGCGACCCACTCGGCGCGCTGGGCGTCGGTCAGCTCGCGCACCACGCCGCCGGCGTCGATGATCGACTGCTTGGCGGCCATGTTGACCTTGGTGGACTCGGAGTTCCGGGCCGCGGTCACCTCGTCGAGGATGGTCTTGAGCTGGGTGCGCACGTCATCGGGCAGGCCGTCCCAGAAGTCGACCGAGGTGACGACGAGATAGTCGATGATGCCGTGGTCGGTCTCGGTGATGCCGTCCTGCACCTCGAAGAACTTCTTGCCCCAGATGTTCGACCAGGTGTTCTCCTGGCCCTGCACGACGCCGGTCTGCAGGCCGCCATAGACCTCCGAGAACGCCATCTTCTGCGGCGAGGCGCCCATGGCCTCCATCTGCGCGACCAGCACGTCCGAGGACTGCACGCGGAACTTCAGCCCGGCGGCGTCCGAGGGGACGAGCAGCGGCTTGTTGGCCGACATCTGCTTCATGCCGTTGTGCCAGTAGGCGAGGCCCTGCAGGCCGCGGCGGGTCATGGAATTCAGCAGCTTCTGCCCGGCCTCGGAGTTCTGGAACTCATCCACCGCGTTGATGTTCTTGAACATGAAGGGCAGGTCGAACAGGCGGAACTTCTTGGTGAACTTCTCGAATTTCGACAGGGACGGGGCGGCCATCTGCACGTCGCCCGCCAGCATCGCCTTCAGCACGGCGTCGTCGTTGTAGAGGGTGGAGTTCGGGAACACCTCCATGCACGCCTTGCCGTCCATCTCGGCGTTCACGCGATCGGCCAGCATGGTGGCGGCGATGCCCTTGGGGTGCTTGTCGGTGTTGGTGACGTGGCTGAACTTGATCAGGATCTCGCCGTCGTCGCAGGCGGCCATGGCGGCCGGGGCGGAAAGGGCGATGACGGCGGCGGCGGCCGCGGCGATCAGATTGCGCATGGGGGTCCTCCCTGGGGATCATGCTGGTCGTTTCGGGTCGTGACGCCGCGCGTCGGGGCGGCGCCGGCCCCGCGATGGGGGCTCGGACAAGCCCATGCAGGCCCCGTGCCAAGTCTTGAGAAACCGTAACCGGCGCCCGCGGGGCCTTGCGCCATGCGCATGGCAGGCATTCGCCGCGCGGGGTTGAAACACGCCCCATGCGGGATCTGTGCGGTCCCCCGCACATGCTGCGCGAGCGAATGTGCGGGCTTCCGCACAGGTTCCCGCCCCGGCGCATGCGCCTTGCGCATGGCGGGATTCACCCTTGGCGGCGGCGGGGGGCGACGGGGCGGGGGGCGACGGGGCGGGGTCGGCGCGGCCCTCAGCCCCGGAACGCCTCGGGCTTGATCCCGTGCCGGGCGAGCTTGTCGTAGAAGGTCTTGCGCGGCAGCTCGAGCGCCTGCGCCGCCTCGGACGCGCGCCCCCCGGACCGGCGCAGCGCGGCCTCGAGGAGCGATTTCTCGAACGCCTCCACCTGCGCGGCCAACCCGCGGGGCGGCGCGGCGTCCTCGGCCCCCTCGCCCGTCGGCCCGAGCTGCAGCCCCAGCCCCAGCGCGTACCGCTCGGCGACGTTCTTCAGCTCGCGCACATTGCCCGGCCAGTCATGGGTCGAGAGGCGGGCGAGGTCCGCCGCCTCCACCGCCGGGGCCGGGCGCCCGCGCCGCTCGGCCGCCTGCTGCACGAAGTGCCGGAACAGGAGCGGCGCGTCCTCCAGCCGCTCGCGCAGGGGCGGCGCCCGCACCCGGGCGACGTCGAGGCGGTAATAGAGGTCCTCGCGGAACTTGCCCGCCTCGGCCAGCGCCTTCAGGTCCGGCTTGGTCGCGGCGATGACGCGGACGTCGAGGGGGATCGCCTCGTTGCCCCCGAGGCGTTCCAGCTCCCGCTCCTGCAACACGCGCAGCAGCTTGACCTGGAGGTCGAGCGGCATGGATTCGATCTCGTCGAGGAAGATCGTCCCGCCCTCGGCATGTTCGAACTTGCCGATGCGGCGGGCGGCGGCGCCGGTGAAGGCGCCCTTCTCATGGCCGAACAGCTCCGATCCCGCGATCTCGGCGGGCAGCGCGCCGCAGTTCACCGCCACGAAGGGGCCGCGCGCGCGGTCCGAGCGGGCGTGGATGGCCCGCGCCGCCAGCTCCTTGCCCGCCCCCGTCTCGCCCAGCACCAGCACATCGAGCCCGGCGGCGGCGATCCGTTCCAGCCGCGCGCGATAGGCGCGCGTCACCTCGGCGTCGCCGAGGATCGCGGCCTCGAGCGTCCCGGCCTCGGCCGCGTCGATGCGGGCGCGCAGGGCGCGGTTCTCCTGCACCAGGCGGCGCTTCTCGGCGGCGCGGCGGGCGATCTCCACCAGCCGCGCGGGCGGGCAGGGTTTCTCCAGGAAATCATAGGCCCCGGCGGTCATCGCCTTCACCGCCATCGGCACGTCGCCATGGCCGGTCAGGATCACCACCGGCAGGTCGGGGTCGAGCGCCCGCACCGCGTCGAGCAGCGCGAAGCCGTCGCGCCCGGGCATGCGCATGTCGGCGATCACCGCGCCGGGATAGTCGGGCGACAGGATCGCCAGCGCCTCGTCCACGTTCCCCGCCTCGTCCGCGTGGATGCCGGCGAGGTCGAGCACCTGCGCCAGCGACTCGCGCAGCGCCGCCTCGTCGTCGACCAGCAGGATCCGCGGGTCATCCGCGCCGGGCGCGCCCGCGGCGGCGGCGGGATCGGCGCCCGCGGCCGGGGCAGGGGCGGGATGGGTCATTGGGCGGCCTCGATGCTGGCGGATGCGGCGGCGGCGGCGCTGGGCTGAAGCTCGACCGTGAAGACGGCGCCGCCGCCATCGCGGTCGCGCCCGCGGATGCGGCCGCCGAAGCTCTGGACGATGCCGTAGGAGATCGACAGGCCCAGCCCCGTCCCCTCGCCCACGGGCTTGGTGGTGAAGAACGGGTCGAACATGCGCCCCTCGGCCTCCTGCGCCAGGCCCGGGCCGCGGTCGCGGACCGACAGGCGCGCGGGGGCGCCGGGGCGGTCCGGGGGCGCGACCTCGATCTCCAGCTCCGGCGCCTGCTGACCGGACATGGCGTCGAGCGCGTTGCCGATCAGGTTCAGCGCCACCTGCTGCAGCCGCACCTGCCCGCCGCGGACCATGACCGGCTCGGGCGGCGGGTCGAAGCGCACGGCGACGCGCTCGGCCGCGATGCGCGCATCCATCAGCGCCAGCGCGTCGGCGGCGACGCGGCCGAGGTCCACGTCGGCGGCCGGCTCCCCTTCCTTGCGGGCGAAGGCGCGCAGGTTGCGGATGATGCGGTCCATGCGGGCGGTCAGCTCGGCGATGCGCTCGAGGTTCCCCGCCGCCTTCTCGGGGCGCCCGCGCGACAGGTAGACGGCGCCGTTCTCGGCGAAGTTGCGGATGGCGGCGAGGGGCTGGTTCAGCTCGTGGCTGATGCCCGCCGACATCTGCCCGAGGGCCGAGAGCTTGCCGGCCTGCACCAGGTCGGCCTGGGCGCGGCGCAGCGCCTCTTCCGCGGCGCGGCGCTCGGCGATCTCGCCTTCCAGCGCGGCGTTGGCGGCGGTCAGGTCGCGCGTGCGCTCGTCCACGCGGCGTTCGAGCTCATCGCGCGCCCGGGTCTCGATCGCCAGGCGACGCCGCGCGGCGTCCCGACGCTGCACCAGCAGCAGCAGCAGCGCGCCCATGGCCAGCGCCGCGGCCCCGGCGGCCAGCCCGGCATCCTTGGCGGCGGCGGCGGGGGGGGCCACGTCGATCAGCGCGTGGCCGGTCATCCCCAGCCGCGGCTGGTGGGCCGAGGCCATCACCGCGCGCGGCATCGCCACGTCCAGCGCCGCCCAGTCCGGCCCCTCGAGGCTGAGCGTCCCGAGATCGCCGCCATCCCAGGCCGGGGCGCGCGCCATGACGGGCATCGGCGCGATCTCCCGCCCCGGGTAGCGCCGGGCCTCCTCGATCCGGGCGCGGGCGTCCTCGGCCAGCGGCGCGCGCGAGCGGAACACCAGCCCGTGGCGGTTGGAGACGAACACCACCCCGTCCGGGTCGGTGAAGAACACGAGGCCCTCTTCCTCGCGCCAGGCGTCCTCGACCGCGTCCATGTCCGCCTTCACCGCCACCACCCCGATGGCGGCGGCGTCGAGGCGCAGCGGCCCCGCGAAGTACCAGCCGCGCTGGAGCGAGGTGGTGCCGAGGGCGTAGTAGCTGCCCAGCCCGCCATCCATCGCGCGCTGGAAATAGGGGCGGAAGGCGAAGTTGCGGCCGATGAAGGTCTGCTCGGAGGCCCAGTTCGACGCCGCCACGGTCCACCCCGCGCTGTCCATCACGTAGATGTCGAGCGCGCCGGTCACGTCCGCGATCCGCTCCAGCAGGGCGTTGAGGCGGGCGGTGCGGGCGACGGTGGGCTCGGCCGCGGCCTCGGCCAGCGGGGCGGCGTCGGCGAGCACGCGCGGCAATTGCCGGTAGCGCGCGATCTGCCCGTCGAGCCGCTGGGCCGCGGCCTCGAGCTTGGCGGCGGCGGCGGCGCGGGCGCGGGACAGCCCGTCCTCGAGGCTCGCGCGCCAGGCGATCCCGCCCGCGGCGGCGGGCAGGGCGCAGAGCAGGACGGCGGCGAGGGCGAGGCGACGGCGCATGGCGCGCAGTCTATCCGCGCCGCGCGCCGGGGGCGAGGGGGCGCGCGCGGGACGTGTCGTCGGGGCGTCTGCAGCGCGTGTCCGCCGCCGGTTGCGCGCGGGCGTGGCGACCGGCGCCCGGCGCCGGCCGGGCGGCTGCGTCCGACGTCGATGCAACGCGGCGCGGGCGTCGGCGATCCCGTGTCGGGCGGCTGCGCCGCGGCGCCTGCCGCCGGTGCAGCCGGTGTCCGTCGCCGGTGGGGCTCAGGCCGGTTTGACCAGCAGCTGGTAGGTCTGGATCGGCTCGCCCCGCACCTGCGCGCGCAGCGGGGCGCCGCCGGGCCCGCGCATCGGCTCGGCCCCCACCGCCCGGCGGATGGCCGAGCCGAGATTCATGTTCAAGGGCGAGCGCCCGGGCGCCTCGGCCCCGTAGGCGTCGCCGCCGATCGCCTCCTCGTAGCGGGCGCGCAGGGCCTCGTCCTCCATCGCCGCGCGGAACACGGAGAGGGTGAAATGCGCGTCGAACCGCCCCTTGGCGTCGAGTTTCCGGGCCAGGGCCTGCATTTTCTCCACCACGTCCCAGCGCAGGCGGATGGCGGCGGCGTGGTCCGGCGCCATGTGGCCGGACTTGGCGGCGCGGCGTTCCAGCAGGCGCTGGACATGCTCGGTCATCCCGAACCCCTTGGCCTCGGCCTGGGCCGAGAGCGCGTCGACCACCTCGGAGGACAGGCGCAGGGAGATCTTGGCGGTTTTCTGCATGCGGCGCGCTCCGGTCGGCTCGGGCGGCCAAGTTTAATGGGCGCCGGGCGGCGGTGCAACCGGCGGCGGACGCCGGACTCGGGCGGCGCGGGCGCGCCCTTGCGCGACCGGCGTCCTGCAACGGCTGCGGGGCCGGCTTCAGGGTATGTCGGACATCGGCTGAAGGGGCCGCGATCCGCCGCGGGGAGGGCGGCCCGGGGCGGGGTCAGTCGTTCTCGAGGTCCCGGTAGCACTCCGGCACGAAGCGGGGGGTGCAGAAGCACAGGAACACCAGGTCCAGCGGCCCGGTGTTGCGGATCCGCTGCCGCGCGCCCGCGGGGATGTCCACGCTGTCCCCGGCCTTCACGTCGCGCGTCACGCCGTCGACCTCCATCCGGCCGCGGCCCTCGCGGATCACGTAGCGTTCGTGCACGTCCACCAGCCGGTGCAGGACGGTGGTCACGCCGGGCGGCACGCGGGCCTCGGCCAGCGAGCCCTCGGGGTCGGAGGGGGTGTTGTACAGCTCACGGATGAAGCATCGCTCGGTCGTCCAGACCTCGTCGCGGCGTCGCGGCGACGGCGCGTAGGACGCGCTTTCGAAGCTCAGCGAAGCGAATGTGCTCGTCATCGTCATGAAAGTGACTTCTGGTTGCGATGCAGACGGAGGGCCGCGCGCGACCGTATCCTATTCGCGGCCGCAGAACTGCCTGCGCAACTCACTGTTCATTGGGCGTGGCGCGTTTTCAAGCGCCCATTTCCGCGGATTCCGTTATTCCCCCGTAAAATCAAGGGCCAGCGGCGTGCGGGCGGGCTGGCCTGCGGGGGCGGGGCGCAGTACGCTCCGGCCCCCGGCGCGCCGAATGCCGCGTGCGGGGCCGCACCCGTTCAAGGAGTCCGACTCATGACCGACCTGCTGATCCGCAACGCCTGGATCGTGCCCGGCGCCGACGGCGCCGCCCCCTTCCGCGGCGCGCTGGCCGTCTCGGGCGGCCGGATCGAGGCGCTGATCCCGGGGGGCGAGGCCGAGCCGCGGGCGGCGGAAACCATCGATGCGCAGGGCGGCGTGGTCGCCGCGGGCCTGGTGAACACCCATTGCCACGCGCCCGACAGCCTGTTCCGCGGCCTGGTCGAGAACCTGCCGCTGGAGCCCTGGCTGCAGACCGTGTGGAAGGCCGAGGGCGCGATCCTGTCGGAGGAGACCTGCCGCATCGGCGCGCGCCTCGGCTTCGCGGAGCTGGCGCTGACCGGCTGCACCTCGGTCATCGACATGTTCTGGCACCCCGAGCAGTCGGCCCATGCGGGGGCGGAGATCGGGCTGCGCACCTCCTGCGGCGGGCTGTTCTTCGACTTCCCGGGCATGGACAAGCGGGGGCCGGAGGGGCGCGCGCAGGAATGCATCGACTTCTTCGAGGCGTTCCCGCGCACCGACATGATGGTTCCGGGCGTGTTCCCCCATGGCTCCTACACCGTGGGGCCGGAGGGGCTGCAGAAGGCGCACGAGATCAGCAGCCGCTACAACGGGCTGTACTCGGTCCACGCGGCGGAGACGCAGGCCGAGAACGCCGACATCCTGAACCGCTACGGGAACACGGTGATCCGGCACATGCACAAGCTGGGGATCCTGGATGAGCGGACGGTGCTGGCGCATTGCGTGCATCTCGATGACGAGGAGATCGCGATCCTGGCCGAGACCCGCGCCGTGGTCGCGCATAACCCGGTGAGCAACCTGAAGCTGGCCAGCGGCATCGCGCGGATCCCGGACATGCTCAAGGCCGGGGTGCGGGTGACGCTGGGGACGGATGGGGCGATCTCGGGCAACGATATCGACATGTGGCTGGCGCTGCGTCTGGCGGCGATGCTGCACAAGGGCGCCGCGCAGGACGCGACGCTGGTGACGACCGAGCAGGCCTGGCGGATGGCGACGCTCTCGGGCGCCGAGGCGATGGGCCTCGGGGACGTGACCGGGTCTCTCGAGGTCGGCAAATACGCCGACCTGATGCTGGTGGACGTGAACCGCCCGCACGCGCAGCCGCTGTTCGATCCGCTGACGCATCTCGTGTATTCGGCGGGCAAGTCGGATGTGACCGATGTCTGGGTCGGCGGGCGGCGCATCGTGCGCGGCGGCAAGCTCGAGAGCTTCGACATCGCCCCGACGCTGGAGCAGGTGAAAGAGCTGACCCCGAAAATCGCCGCCTCCATCGCCTGAGCCTCGCGCCGGGGGCGGGCGGTCTCGGGGGGCGTGAAGCCCCCGCTCGGCCGCCCGCGGCGCGCTGCGCGCACCGGCGCGTCACACCGCCGACAGTCCTGTGATCACAAACGGAGCCGCCATGCTTCCCGATCAATCCGCCCGTCTTTCCGCCGCCTGGGAGGCCGTCGCCCCGCGCATCGGCGATCCCGTCGAGGTCGCGCTGGTGCTCGGCTCCGGCCTTGGCCAGCTGGCCGAGGCGGTGGAGGACCCGGTCTTCGTCCCCTATGGCGAGATCCCGGATTTCCCCGTCTCCACCGCGCCGATGCATGAAGGGCGCTTCGTGATCGGGCGGCTGCACGGGCGGCGCGTGGCGCTGATGCAGGGGCGCGTGCATCTCTATGAAGGGTGGAGCGCGCAGGACATCGCCCTGCCGGTGCGCCTGATGCGGCGGATGGGGGCCGACGCCCTGGTCGCCACCAACGCCGCCGGGGCGCTGGACCCCGCGCTGAAGCCCGGCGTTCCGATGCTGATCGAGGATCACCTGAACTTCACCGGCGTGAACCCGCTGACCGGGCCGAATGACGACGCCCTCGGCCCGCGCTTTCCCGACATGTCCCGCGCCTGGGACCCGGATCTGCGGGCGCTGGCTCTGGCGGCGGCGGATGCGGCGGGAGAAGATCTCCCCTCCGGCATCTATTGCGGCATCGCCGGCCCGTCGCTGGAAACCTCGGCCGAGCGGCGCTGGATGCGCTCCATCGGCGCGCACGCGGTGGGCATGTCCACGGTGCTCGAGGCGGTGACGGCGGTCCATTGCGGGATGCGCTGCGTCGGCCTCTCGGCCATCACCAACGCCGCCGATGGCGGGCCGGAGCAGCAGCCCGACACGATCGAGGAGGTGCTGGAGAACGCCGCCCATGCCGGGCGCCGCATCGCCGCCATCCTCGCGGAACTTCTGCCGAAACTGCCCTGAGCGCAGGGGGCTGACGGCCCCGGCCTGCACCGCCCCGGCGCGCCTGCCGCGCCCCGGCCCGCCATCCACGCGAGAGGCGCCGGGCCGGGTCAAGGATCGCCAAGCCGCAGGCGCGGGCGACGGGCGCAGCCCGCTTGTCCTTGACGCGGTCCGGGGCCGACCGACCCTTGGACCTGCGACCTGAAGGGAGGCCCCTCCCTTCAGGCGCGTCTCGGCAGGGTCCCGCCGCGCGCCGTCCCGCGCCCCCGCCAGCCATCCCGGGCGCCTCGCCGCGCCCCGGCGCGGCGCGCGGGGCCGAGCGGGGGCCCCGCGCCCCCCGAGGCGACGCGCTCCCCCCTCCCTTCATGCCCTCCATCCCATTCCCCGCGCCCCCGCTTCGGCTCACGAAATCGCGCGCGCGCCTTCATCGCGCGCCCAAGGCCGCCGTGTTAGCGTTTCCCAAAACACGAATGGGGATCGCAGCAGTCATGACACCCGAATCCGCCGCACCGGCAGCCGACGCCCGGGCCGCCCGCGCCGCGCCGCGCGGCCGCGCCCTGCGCGCCGCCGCCTCCGCCGGCCTCGCGCTCGCCCTCGCCTTCGCCGTTCCCGCGGCGGCGAAGGTCGCGCGCCCCTCGCCCTCCGAGGCCGCCTCGGTCGCCGCCATGGTCCAGGCCGCGAACGGGGGCGAGATCGACGCCCTGCGCGCCCTCGCCGCCGCGGCCTCCGACCCCGCCGCCAGGGCCCTCGCCGACTGGTTGTCCTTGCGCGAGGGGACCCCCTCCTGGTCCGACTACGCCGCCTTCCTGGCCGATCATTCCGGCTGGCCCGGCGCCTCCCGCCTGCGGGCCGAGGCCGAGCGGGCCATGCCCCCCAACCTGCCCGCGGGCGCCATCCGCCGCTTCTTCGAGGCCGAGGCCCCCCGCACCGGCATCGGCGCCTTCGCGCTGTCCCGCGCCCTCGCCGCCGCGGGGGACCGCGCGGCGGCCGAGGCCGAGGCCGCCCGCGCCTGGACGGAGCTCTCCCTCACCCCCTCCGAGGAAGACGCCCTCCTCGCCGCCCATCCGCAGACCCTCTCGAAGCTCCACTGGCAGCGGCTCGACATGCTCCTGTGGCGCGGCCTCGCCGGAGAGGCGGAGCGCGCCGCCGCCCGGCTCGGCCCCGCCGAACAGGCGCTCGCCCGCGCCCGCTCCGGCCTCAACGCCCGCGCGCGCGGCGTCGACGGGCTGGTCGCCGCCGTCCCCGCCCGCTACGCCGACGACCCGGGCCTGGCGTGGGAGCGGTTCGACTGGCGCTGGTCCCGCGGCCTGCGGGACGGGGCCGAGGAGATGCTGCTGGAACGCTCCGCCTCCGCCGCCGCCCTCGGCCGCCCGGAGGTCTGGGCCGACCGGCGCCGCATCCTCGCCCGCCAGGCGCAGCGGGACGGGCAATACGCCCATGCCTACCGCATCGCCTCCAGCCACCACCTGTCCGAGGGGTCGGACTATGCCGACCTCGAATGGCTGTCGGGCTGGCTGTCGCTGCGCTTCCTGGACCGGCCCGACCGCGCGCTGACCCATTTCGAGCGCTTCGCCGCCGCCGTCGAGACGCCCATTTCCCTCGGCCGCGCGGGCTACTGGCGGGGCCGCGCGCTCGACGCGCTGGGCCGGACCGCGGACGCGCGCGAGGCCTATGCCGCCGCCGCCCTGCACCAGACCAGCTTCTACGGCCAGCTCGCCGCCGAGAAGCTCGGCGGCGCCCCCGACCCGGTGCTGATCGCCGAATACCCCGTGCCGCACATGCCCGAGGTGGAGTTCGGCCCCCCGCACCTGATGCGCGCCGCCCTCCTGCTGCACGCGGCCGGAGAGGACCGGCTGGCGCGCTGGTTCTTCCTGTCGCTGGCCGGAGAGGCGCGCGGAGAGACGCAGTTCGCCGCCCTCGCCGGGCTGGGGCTGGAGATCGGCCGCCCCGACATCGCCGTGCGCACCGCCAAGATGGCGGCGCGGGAGGGCGGGCTGCTGCCCGCCGCCTATTACCCGGTGACCGAGCTTGCGCGCCATGACGGCCCGGTCCCCGTCGCCCTCGCCCTCGCCGTCGCGCGGCAGGAGACGGAGCTGAACCCCCGCGCCATCTCTCCCGCCGGCGCCCGCGGGTTGATGCAGCTGATGCCCGGAACCGCCAAGCTGGTCGCGGGCAAGCTGGACATTCCCTATGGATTCAACCGCCTGACCGAGGACTGGCGCTACAACGCCACCCTCGGGCGCACCTACCTGTCCTGGCTGATCGAGGAATTCGGCGCCTATCCGCTCGTCGCCGCGGGCTACAACGCGGGGCCGCACCGGGTGCGCACCTGGCTCGAACGCTATGGCGACCCGCGGGGCCGCGGGGTCGAGGCGATGGTCGACTGGATGGAGACGATCCCCTTCCGCGAGACCCGCAACTACGTCCAGCGGGTGATCGAGGGGATGCATGTCTACGAGGTGCGCCTCGCCGGCGCCCCGAAGCCGCCGCGCATGGCCGCCCTGCTGGGCGAATGACCGGATGTCGGCGCGGTGATCGATGCGCTGATTGACGCTGCGGCGCCTTGAGGCCGCCGCGCGGCGCATTAAGTGAACGTCACGGCCTGAGGGGGCCCGGACGCGCGGGAGGGACCCGGCGCGCCCGGGCCCCTTCGCGTCTTTGACGGCCGGATGATTGATGAAAGGAGCTTCCCATGCGCCTGCATGCCAGGACCCTGAAATCCGTTCTTCCCTCCGCCCGGGCGCTCGGCGCCGCGGCGGTCGCGGCGGGCCTCGCGCTCGGGCCGGTGGCCCCGGTGCTCGGCGGATCCGTCGCCGTCGCCGCGCCCAAGGGCTGCCCGCCGGGCCTCGCCAAGCAGGGCCGCTGCGCCGAGAAGGGCTATGGCCATGACCATCGCCACGAGGAGCGCCGCCGCTGGGCCCGCGGCGACCATGCCCCGCGCGACCGTTACGTGATCATCGACGGCTGGCGCGACCGCGGCCTGGCGCCGCCGCCGCGCGGCCATGTCTACGTGCGGATGGATGGCGAGCTGTTCCTGATCGCCACCGCCACCAGCCTGATCGTGGACATCCTGGCCAACAACTGATCGCGGCGATCCTTCGCCGGAAAAAAGGGCCGGGGCGTGGATGCGCCCCGGCCCCTTTTCGTTCGCTCCCCCCCGCGCCGGCGCGGCTCAGCTTCCATAGCTGATCCGGCGCGGACCCTGCATCGACAGCGCCTCCGACCCGTTCACGGTGAAGGGCAGGTCGGTGGCGGTGCATTTCGCGCGCGCCGGGCGGGCCAGCCCGGGGTCCTCGACCACGTTGAACCGCTCCCGCACCCCGGTGAACAGGGTGTCCTTCCCGACCCGCAGGCGGGTGCGGTCGAGGATCATCCGCGCGACCTCGTCCTCGAACAGCGAGGCGCCGGTCCTGTAGGCCGTCGCGCCGCAGATGGTCATCCTGTAGCCGTCGTTATACGCCCGGAACCAGTGCTTGTAGGTGTCGCCCGCGGTCCAGTTCTGGGTGTAGGTCCGGTAGGTGAAATCGACGTCGCGGTCCTCGGCCGGGCGCTGGGCGATCCCGGCGGCGCCGGAGCAGCCGGACAGCGCCGCGGCGGCGAGGCCCGCGCAGATGCGTGCGTGAAGGCGCATGGAAATGACCTCTCCCTCCCGGGAAATCGTTCAGGTCGCCGACCATGGCGGGCGGCCTGTTCGGCCGCAACCGCGCGTTTTCGGCCGTGGCGTCAATTGCGCCGCGCACCCGTTCACGCCCCGCGGCCCGGATCGGGGTGCGGGGGCGCGGCGGGCGCGCGATGGGGCCGGGGCGGGCGTCGGGCGGGCGCGCCGGGCGCGGGTCAGGGCAGGAGGATCGGCGCCCCTTCGAACCCGCGCTTGCCCAGCGACACCGAGCGCGGCGGCTTCACCACCACCTCCGGCGCGGCGTCCCAGCGCCAGGGGAGCTCGGTGGCGACGCAGGTCGCCGTTTTCGGGCGGGGAAGGCTGCGATCATACACCGCCGTCACCCGGCCGCCCATGCCGCGCAGCGCCGTCTCGCCCTCGATCACCGCGCGGGCGCCCGCGATCATCCGCTGCGCCGTCTCCCGGGCGTAGGGCGCGTGGGCGAGGTGCACCGCCACGGCCGAGCAGACCGCCAGCCGCCCCTCGTGCTCGGCGGCGCGGGACCAGTACTGCATCCGCAGGTCGGTCCCCGGAACGCCGTGCTCGGAGAGGGTGAAGCCGTCGTCGACCGGGCGGTCCGGCAGCGGCGCGGTGCCCAGCGGCGCGGCGCAGGCGCCGAGGCCGAGCGCGAGGCCGAGGGGAAGCAGGGCGGCGCGGATGGGGGAGCGGATGGGGGAGGGGGCGTGCATGGCGGTCTCCTGCCGGGCGGCGTCCGCCGGCATGGCGCCGCCGCCCCTGCAGCCGATATAGGCCCGGGCCCGCGGATGCGAAAGGGGCGGCGCATCGCTGCGCCGCCCCTTTGCTTTCAACATGATGCGCCCCCAGGCGCCCGGGCGGATGGCCCCGACGTCCCGCGGCCCGCGCCGATCACTTCGGCGCCATTCGGCCCGCGCCGATCATTTCGGCGCCATGCGGATCGCGCCGTCGAGGCGCACGGTCTCGCCGTTGATCATCGGGTTGGTGACCATGAAATGCGCCAGATCCGCGTATTCCGACGGATCGCCGAGCCGCGCCGGGAACGGCACCTGGGCGCCGAGGCTGTCCTGCGCCTCCTGCGGCAGACCCTTGAGCATCGGGGTCAGGAACAGGCCCGGGGCGATGGTGTTGACCCGCACGCCGGTGCGCGACAGGTCGCGCGCCATCGGCAGGGTCATGCCCACCACGCCGCCCTTCGACGCCGAATAGGCGATCTGCCCGATCTGCCCGTCGAAGGCGGCGACCGAGGCGGTGTTCACGATCGCCCCGCGCTCGCCGTCCTGGGTCAGCGGCTCGGCCGTGGCCATGCCCGCGGCGGCCTGCGAGGCGACGTTGAAGGTGCCGAACAGGTTGATCTTCAGCGTGGTCAGGAACATGTCCGCGTTGTGCGGGTTCCCCTCGCGGTCGATGGTCTTGGCCGCCCAGCCGACGCCGGCGCAGTTGATGGCGATCCGCTCCTGCCCATGGGCGGCGCGGGCCTTCTCGAACCCCGCGGCGACGCTGGCCGGGTCGGTCACGTCGACGTCGCAGAACACGCCGCCGAGCTCCTTCGCCACGGCCTCGCCCAGCTCGGCGTTCTTGTCGAAGATCGCGACCTTCACGCCCTCGGCGGCCAGGCGGCGCGCGGTGGCTTCGCCGAGGCCCGAGGCGGCGCCGGTGATGACGGCGGCGATTTCGCTGGAAAGCTTCATTGTTTTTTCCTCCCGTTCAGGGTCACGCGCCCATCTGGCGCGCGATGATCAGTTTCTGGATGTCCGACGTGCCCTCGTAGATCTGGCAGACGCGCACGTCGCGCCAGATCCGCTCGACCGGGTAGTCGGAGAGATAGCCGTAGCCGCCCAGGACCTGGATGGCGTCGGAACACACGCGCTCGGCCATTTCCGAGGCGAAGAGCTTGGCCATCGCGGCCTCGCGCAGGCAGGGGATGCCGGCGTCCTTCATGCGGGCGGCGTTCAGCACCATCTGTCGCGCGGCCTCGAGCTGGGTGTCCATGTCCGCGAGGCGGAACTGCACGGCCTGGTGCTCGAAGATCGGCTTGCCGAAGGACTGGCGCTCGCGGGCATAGGCCAGCGCGTGGTCGAAGGCGGCCTGCGCCATGCCCACGGACTGGGCGGCGATGCCGATGCGGCCGGTTTCAAGCGACGACAGGGCGATGGCGTAGCCCTGGCCCTCGGCCCCGATCAGCGCGTCGGCGGGCAGCGCGAGGTCGTCGAAGGCCAGCGCGCAGGTGTCGGAGGCCCGCTGGCCCGACTTCGCCTCGACCTTCGAGACATGGAACCCCTCGGCGTCATTGGGGGCGATGAAGGCGCTGATGCCCTTCTTGCCCGCCGCCGGATCGGTGACGGCGAAGAGGATCGTCGCCCCCCCGATCCGGGCCGAGGAGATGAACTGCTTGGCGCCGTTGATCTTCCAGCCATTGCCCGACTTCTCGGCCCGCGTCTTCACCGCCGCCGCGTCGGACCCCGCCTGCGGCTCGGTCAGCGCGAAGCAGCCGATGAATTCGCCGCGCGCGGCGGGGCGCAGCCAGCGCTCCTTCTGCTCCGCGCTCGCGAAACGGTCGAGGATGGCGAGGAACGGCGCGTTGTGGACCGACACCATGGTCGACACGGCCCCGTCGCCATGCGCGATCTCCATCAGCGCCAAGGCGTAGGAGACGTAGTCCGCCCCCGCCCCGTCCCAGTCCGGGTCGATGGTCATGCCAAGGAACCCGAGCGCGGCGAGTTCCGCCCGCACCTCCGGTTCGATCAGCGCCGCCTCGGCCCGCGCCTCGGCCCCGGGGGCGAGCTTGTCGCGCGAGAAAGCCCGCGCCGCGTCCCGGATCATCTCCTGTTCTTCAGTCAGCATTCCTGTCCCCCCCTCAGCCCTTCTTTTCGGGCTTGGGCGCGGTCGGGGCGCCCGCCTTCTTCCAGGCGCCGTAGCCGCCCTCGACATGCGCCACCTCCAGGCCCAGCGTCTGCGCCACCTGGGCTGCAAGGGCCGAGCGCAGCCCGCCCGCGCAGAAGAAGACGAACTTGTTCCCGGTCTGGAACACGTCCTTGGTGTAGGGGCTGTCCTCGGCGATCCAGAATTCCAGCATCCCGCGCGGGGCGTGATAGGCGCCCGGCACGATCCCGTCGCGTTGAAGCTCGCGCACGTCGCGGATGTCGACGAAGGTGATCCCGTCGACGCCCAGGAGCGGCTGCGCCTCCTCGACGGTCAGCGTCTCCACCGCCGCCTCGGCCTCGGCCAGCATCTCGGTCAGCGTCTTTTTCGGTGCGGTCATGGTCGGCCCTCCCCGGCCCGGATCAGCGGCGCATTGTTATGCGAGTGAACATTTATGTCGATGATCTTTTTCGCGCGCCGCGGGGGCGGGAAAAGACCATCTTCTGGCCCGACAGAACCTCGGCCGGCCCATGCCAGGCATAGGCGAGCAGCGAGGGTTCGTGGTCGGCGGTGGTGATGCGGTGGGTGCGCCCCGGCGGGTTGAAGATCAGCGAGCCGGGGGCGAACACGCCCGCGTCGTTCTCGGACACCGAGCCCGAGAGGGTGACGTAGCTTTCGGTCAGCCCGTCATGGGCATGGGCCGGGTAGGTGCAGGACGGGCCGAACAGCACGAGCCCGAGGATCACGTGTTCCGACACCACCGGGCCGAAGGGCCCGGCGATCTCGGCATAGGCGTATTTGCGGCCCAGCCCCGCGGGCACCTTGTCATAGCCGTAGAGCCAGGACAGCTCGGGCGCGACATGCTCGAGGCTGCGCACCACCGATCCCGTGACCTGCATCCGCCCGTTGTCGAGCGCGCGGGCGAAATGGGCGGTGACGGGCTTGGTCTCGGGCGCGCGCGGGCGCACCGGGGCGTCGGCGGCGATCACCTTGCCGATGGCGTCGCGCACGGCCTTCATGTGGCTGCGGATCGGCTTGGAGCCGCCCGCGCTGCGCCGCCGGTACAGCTCCTGGAACTCCCGCAGCAGGTAAAGCCAGTCGGGCCGGTCCGACAGCCGCAGCTCGGCATACTCCGCCGCCGACATGTCCGCCGCGGCGGCGGCCGCCGCCCCGACCTCGGCGGCGGCGGCAGGGGCGATGCCCTGCGCCAGCGCCTCGGCCTGGGCGGTGTCGCCGACGGCCTGCGCCTCGGGGTCGAAGCCCGGGGCCGCCTCTTTGGCAGGCGGAGAAACGCCCCCTTTCTCGCTACTCATGGCCGCTCTTCAGATGTCATCAAACTGCCGTCGAAGAATCTCGACCAAGGCCAATGCGGCCTCTCTGTCGAGCTGGATAGTTTGGCTCGTGGAACCCTTCTTCTGTCGGTCTTTCGAGCCGAACGTAGCGAGATTCACCATCGGCTCGCCATGCACTTCCACAAAGGAGAAGCTGCATTCTGTTTCGGTATGCGGCCGTGCATTGGGGTTGTGCTGACCCTCGTGGAAAGACGTGATCCTAGCCATTGCCTCACTCCAATTCGAGCGCGACGGCCGTGCCTTCGCCGCCGCCGATGCAGATGCCCGCCATGCCGCGCTTGCCGCCGCGGGTCTCGAGCGCATGGAGCAGCGTCACCAGGATCCGCGCGCCCGAGGCGCCGATGGGATGGCCGAGCGCGCAGGCCCCCCCATTGACGTTCAGCTTCTCGCGCGGGATGCCCAGCATCGCCTCGGCGGCCATCGGCACCACGGCGAAGGCCTCGTTCACCTCCCACAGGTCCACGTCCTCCACGGACCAGCCGCAACGCTCCAGCATCGCCTTCATCGGCGGCACCGGCGCGGTGGGGAAGTCGCCCGGCGCGGCGGCGTAGGAGGCATGGCCGCGGATGGTGGCGCGGATCGGCAGCCCCCGCGCCTCGGCCTCGGATTTGCGCATCAGCACCAGCGCCGCGGCGCCGTCCGAGATCGAGGAGGAGTTGGCGGGCGTCACCGTGCCGTCCTTGCGGAAGGCGGGCTTCAGGGTGGGGATCTTGTCGGGGCGGGCGTTCTTCGGCTGCTCGTCCTCGGCCACCGTCACCTCGCCCTTGCGGGTCTTCACCGTCACGGCGGCGATCTCCCCGGCGAAGGCGCCGGATTTCCCGGCCTCGAGCGCGTTGGACAGCGAGCGCAGCGCGTATTCGTCCTGCGCTTCGCGGGTGAACTGGAACTTCGTCGCGCAGTCCTCGGCATAGGTGCCCATCAGGCGGCCCGGCTCATACGCGTCCTCGAGCCCGTCGAGGAACATGTGGTCCTTCACCTCGCCATGCCCCAGCCGCGCGCCGCCGCGCATCTTCGGGAGCAGGTAGGGCGCGTTGGTCATCGATTCCATGCCGCCCGCGACCATCACCTTCGCCGAGCCGGCGAGGATCTGGTCATGCGCGGCCATCACCGTCTTCATGCCCGACCCGCACATCTTGTTGAGCGTCGTGGCGGGGACGGATTCGCCCAGGCCCGCGTGGAACCCGGCCTGGCGGGCGGGCGCCTGGCCCTGGCCCGCGGGCAGCACGCAGCCCATCAGCAGCTCGTCGACGGCGGTCGCCTCGACGCCCGCGCGCTCCAGCGCCGCCTTGATCGCGGCGCCCCCGAGCTCGGAGGCCGTCAGCGCGGACAGCTCCCCCTGGAAGCCGCCCATCGGGGTGCGGGCGGCGCCGACGATGACGACGGGATCTTCGGTGGTCATGGCGGGTCCTCCTTGTCGCTCGGGCCCGGTCTGCTGCCGGTGAACAAGCGTTCAATTGTTGCGCGCACGGTACTCCCATCCCCGGGCGCGATCAACCACAGGGAACGGCGCCGCCGCGCAGGATGCCAGAGGTTTCGAAAGCCTGCGAAAACGTTGCGTAAACTTTTCCGCTGCGGCCATGATGCCCCCAGCCGGTCCGCCCCCGGACCGTCCTGGGAGGGAATAGTCATGAAATGCATCGCCGCCGCCGCGCTGGTCCTCGGCCTCGCCGCCCCCGCCTTCGCCGAAGATCCCGCCCCGCTGCGCGAGGAGCTGCGCCGCGTGGACCTCGCCGGCGTCGAGGGGACCGAGGTGCGGGTCGCGCGCCTGACCCTGAAGCCTGGCGCGACCGTGCCCCGCCACACCCATCACGGGGACGAGTTCCTCTATGTCGAAACCGGCGGGATGCTGACCGCGGGCAATGGCAAGGAGATCCCGTTCTCGGACGGCATGACCGCGCATTTCCCGCGCGGGCTGGTGCATGGCGGGCTGACCAACAACACCGGCCAGGTGCTGGTGGTCATCACCACCCACGTGGTCGACAAGGGCAAGCCGCTCAACGTTCCGGCGGAGTGATCCCGCCCGCGTCCGCCGCGCGCCGCCGTCCCGCCGCCAGCCGCGGGACGGCGATGGCCAGCAGCAGCGCCCCGAGCGGGGCCGAGAAGGACGTGCCGACCGCGCCGTAGCCGAGGCCGCCGACGATCCCGCCCGCGACGAAGGCCGCCAGCACCGCGCCGAACAGCCGGACCTTGCCCCAGTCGGGGCGCCGCACCTCGACGAAGGGCAGGACCTGCCCGAGGGCGCAGCCCAGCTCGATCCCGAGGTCCGTCACCATCCCCGTCGCGTGGGTGGTGCGGATCACGGCGCCCGAGATGCGGGTGATCGTGGCGTTCTGAAGCCCCATCACGAAGCAGAGCAACGTCACCTCGGCCGCGTCCCAGTCCGGCCCCAGCAGCCCCAGCGCCGCGAGGCCCAGCAGCAGCCCTCCCTGCACCGCCAGCGGCGCGGCATAGAGCGCCCGCGGCCGCCGCGCCCTCGCCCAGCCGATCAGCACCGGCGCCAGCGCCGCCCCGCAGGTGAAGGCGAGGACCGCGCGCACGGCGGTCCAGATCATCGCCCCCCGCCCCAGCGCCACACCGTCGGCCGCCTGGCTCAGGTAGCCGGTCATGTGGCTGGCATATTCGCCGAGCGCGATGAACCCGCCCGCATTCGCCGCCCCGGCCACCGCGGCCAGCAGCACCGCCAGCCGCGCATCCGCCCCCGCGCTGCGCCGCGCGCCGACGAGGTGGCGCAGGTGCAGCAGCAGCCGCGTGGGACGGGGGGCGGTGGGACGCATGGGCGGGGACGGGCCTTGGCCGGGGAAACGGGGGCGCCCCCGCGTGTACGGGGGCGCCGGGGCCGAGTCTCGCGCCCCGCGCCGCCGCGGCGCAACCCGCAATGCACGCCCCGCCCCCCGGCCGGGCGCGAAAAATTTTCGTCGCGGCCTGAAACCATCGCCGGGCGCCTTGCGTGTCTTCCTGCATCCGGGCCGCTCGGGCGGCCCCCCACGCAACAGATTTCGGAGCTTGATGATGAAGACCTTCTCCACCGCCGCCGCCGCCGCCGCCCTGATGCTGACCGGGACCGCCGCCCTTGCCGACGATCACGGCATGCATGCGGGCGTGAAAGCCATGGACCAGTCCGTCGCCAACGGCGTGGTCAGCGCCCAGCAGGTGATGGCCCCGGCCAATGGCTGGCTGGTGGTCCACCGCACCGACGCCGCGATGAAGCCCGGCCCGGTGGTCGGCCACGCCCCGCTGCGCAAGGGCGAGACCATGGACGTCGCCGCGATCCTGACCGAGGAGGTCAAGCCCGGCGACATGCTGATGCTGATGGTCCACGGCGAAGGTGGCGGCATGCAGACCGGCGTCTTCGAATACACGCTCGGCGCCAAGGAGGACGGCCCGATCAAGCCCGGCGGCAAGCTGGTGATGGACGTGATCACCGCGAAGTAAGCGCAGCGTTTCCAGGCCCGGCGGCGCGCGCGTCGCCGGGCGCCGATTTCAGCAGGCCATTCGATCCATTGATTGCCCGGCCGGTCCGGGGCGGCGCCGGGGGGCGTGCGCCCCGGACCATCGAGGCCCTCCCTGTCGCGCCCCGCGCCGTTTCTTCGGCGCGGGGCGTTTTTCGCCCGGGGAAGGGCTCGGCCCGGCGGCGTCTCAGTCCAGCGGCATCCGCCGCCCCCCGCCGAAGATCACGTCCAGCCAGCTGCGCGCCCGCTCCTCCAGCCCCGCCAGCCCGCCCAGCGGCGGCAGCATCACGCCCCAGCCGTCGGGCTGGAACCCGTGGAGGAGGGCGAGTTCCGAAGCCCGCCGCTCAAGCGCCCAGATCGCATCGACCGTGAAGGGGGTGTCCGGGGCCGAGGCCTCGATCCAGTCGCCCGCCTCGCCCTCGATCCGCGCCGCCTCCAGCCCCTCGGCCCGCAGCGCCGCGATCAGACCGTCATAGTCGGCGCCCGGCAGCAGCGGGTCGAATTGCAGGTCGAGCGTCAGCGGCGCCCCCTTCCGGCGCGGGGCGCGGCGGAGGATCCGGTCACGGGTCCAGGCGGTGCGGTTGCGCTGGCCCTCGAAGCTCCAGCGCGCCAGCAGCTCCTCGCCGGTGCGGGGGGCGGGAGGGCGCAGGGTCCAGGCCTTGGTCACCACCTCGGCCGGGGCCAGCAGCGCGTCGAGCGCGCGCAGCGCCGCCAGCACGGTCTCGGGCGTGTTCACCACCCGCGGCAGCACCGTGACCAGCACGTAATTCTCGTCCTCCGGCGGGTCCTCCGGGGTCCAGTGTCGATACCCGGCGGCCCCGAGCGCGGCATGGGCGGCGGCGAGGTCCGGGGGGCTGTCGAGATATTCGGGAACGCACCAGGCCTCGACATCGTATTCGGCGCCTTCCCTGGTGCGGCCCGAGTCGATGTCGGCGCGGGCCATCGCCAGGATCTCGGCCGTCGCCTCGGCCTCTTCGTCGTCGGAGTTGTACTTGGACACGCGTCGCCCCCGTCATTTCTACGCTGGGCGCAGCGCAGCACGGCCCGGTCGCGGGGCCAAGCCGCCCCGCCGCCGCCCGGGGCGATTTGACGGGCGGTTGCGGCCCGCTCACGCCCTGCAGACGCCGCGGGGACGCCCCGCAAACGCAGAACGCCCCCCCGCGCGAGGCGCGCGCGGGGGGGCGTTCAGGTCCGCCGGGGCGGGCGAAGGGGCGCCGATCAGACGTCCTTGGTCCGGTAGAACAGGCGGCGCACCGACCCGGTCTTGGAGCGCATCAGGATCGTCTCCATCTCCAGGTACTCGCCATCCTTGCGGATGCCGGACACGATCGAGCCGTTGGTCACGCCGGTGGCGGCGAAGATCACGTCCTTGGTCACCAGCTCGTCGCGGGTGTAAACCCGGTCCAGGTCCTCGATCCCGGCGCGGCGGGCGCGGCCGATCTCGTCATCATTGCGGAACAGCAGCTTGCCGTAGAACTGGCCGCCCATGCATTTCAGGGCCGAGGCCGCCAGCACGCCCTCCGGCGCGCCGCCCGAGCCCATGTACATGTCGATGCCGGTCTTCTCGGCCTCGGCGCAGTGGATCACGCCCGCGACGTCGCCGTCGGTGATCAGGCGGATGGCGCAGCCGGTGGCGCGCAGCTCCTTCACCAGCGCCTCGTGGCGCGGACGCTCCAGCACGCAGCAGGTGATGTCCGAGGGGGTGCAGCCCTTGGCCTTGGCCAGCGCCTCGACCCGCTCGGTCGGGGTCATCTCCATGGTCACCGTGTCGACCGGGAAGCCCGGGCCGATGGCCAGCTTTTCCATGTAGACGTCGGGCGCGTGCAGCATCGAGCCGCGCGGGCCCATGGCGATGACGGTCAGCGCGTTGGGCATGTCCTTGGCGGTCAGCGTGGTGCCCTCGAGCGGGTCGAGCGCGATGTCCACCGCGGGGCCGTTCCCGTTGCCGACTTCCTCGCCGATATAGAGCATCGGCGCCTCGTCGCGCTCGCCCTCGCCGATCACGACGACGCCCTTGATGTCGAGCATGTTCAGCTGCTCGCGCATCGCGTTGACGGCGGCCTGGTCGGCGGCCTTCTCGTCGCCATGGCCGATCAGCTTGGCCGAGGCGATGGCCGCGGCTTCGGACACGCGGGCGAGCCCGAGCGAGAGCATGCGGTCGAGAAAGATGTCTTCGCTGGCGTCGGACATGGCGGGGCTCCTCAAGTCGTTTGCGGCGCCCGGCGGGCCTTGCCGGGCGAAAATATCGGGCGCCGCGGGGCCTCGCGGCGCGCGTGGGAAGGTTTACCGGGGGGCGGCGCCGGGGCCAAGCGAAACCGGGCGCGGCGCAGGGTAGCGGGGCGGGGAACGGCGCGGGGGGCGGCCGCAGGGGACGGGGCCGCCGCAGGGGACGGGGCCGCCCCCGCCCGAACGCGAAAGGGGCCGCGGTTCCCCGCGGCCCCCTCTCATCCCATCGGCGAAGCGCCTCAGACCTCTTCGATCCGCAGCGCCACCGGGGCGGCGAGGCTTTCCTCCATCGCGCCGATCCGGCCCATGGCGCCGTCGATGGCCCCGCGCGGGGCCTCGTGCGTCACGATCAGCACCGGGGCGCATTCTCCGTCATGGTCGTACTGGCGCATCCGGTGGATCGACACGCCCTCTTCCCCCAGCGCCGCGGCCACCTTGGCCAGCGCGCCCGGGCGGTCCTTCAGCGACAGGCGCAGGTAGAAGGCGGCCGAGGACCGGTCCCCCGCCCGCGGCGCCTCGGCCAGCTGCGCGGCCGGAAGCCCGAAGGCCGGAACCGACAGCCCGCGCGCCACGTCCACCACGTCGGCCATGATCGCCGAGGCGGTCGGCCCGGCCCCCGCGCCCGGCCCCTGCAGGAACACGTCGCCGACCATGTCGCCCTCGAGCTGCACCGCGTTGGTCACACCGTCGAGCTGCCCGATGGGCGAGGCGGCGGGCACCAGGCAGGGCGTCATCCGCTGCTCCAGCCCGTTCTCGGTCATCTGCGCGACGCCCAGAAGCTTGATGCGGAAGCCCATGTCCGAGGCGTGGCGGATGTCCGCCAGCGTGATCCGCTCGATCCCCTCGATCACCACGCCCTTGAAGTCCACGCGGGTGCCGAAGCCGAGCGCGGCCAGCAGCGCCAGCTTGTGCGCCGCGTCGATGCCGCCGACGTCGAAGCTCGGGTCCGCCTCGGCATAGCCGAGCCGCTGCGCGTCCTCGAGCACGTCCGCGTAGTCGGCGCCGGTCTTCTCCATCTCGGTCAGGATGTAGTTGCACGTGCCGTTCATCACGCCCATGACGCGGGTGACGCCATTGGCGGCCAGCCCCTCGCCCAGGGCCTTGATCACCGGGATGCCCCCGGCGACGCCCGCCTCATAGCGCAGCGCCACGCCCGCGGCCTCGGCGCCCTCGGCCATCGCCTGGCCATGCACCGCCATCAGCGCCTTGTTGGCGGTCACGACGTGCTTGCCCTCGGCGATCGCGGTCTCGATCGCGGCCTTCGCGGGGCCGTCCTCGCCGCCCATCACCTCGATCAGCATGTCGACGTCGGGACGGCGGGCGAGGGCGACCGGGTCGTCCTCCCACGCATAGGACGACAGGTCGACGCCGCGGTCGCGGGAGCGGTTGCGGGCGGAGACGGCGGTGATCTCGATCCGGCGGCCGGAGCGGGCGGCGAGCAGGGCGGCGTGCTGCTGCACGATGGCGACCACGCCGCCGCCCACGGTGCCGAGGCCGGCGATCCCGAGGCGGAGCGGAGGCGTCTGGCGGTCGGTCATGGCGGGTCTTCCTTGGCTCGGGTCCGGGGGGCGCGCCCCCGGGAAGGCATGAAACGAACGCCGCCCCCCGGGAGGCCCGGGGAGCGGCGCGCAGGGAAATGGACGGCTCAGTCGTCGTCTGCGTCGTCCGTGGCGAAGCCCCATCCATCGGGGGCGTAGCCGTGTTTGAGCGCCACTTCCGTGGCTTTGCGTTCGGCGTACCAGATGGTGTCGAGCGTGAACTCGGCCCCTTCCGCCGTCGCCTCGACCAGCACCTCGCCGTCCTCCTCGAAGGCCTCGGCGGCGAAACCGGCCTTGTTCAGGGCCGCGACGCAGGCGGCGCCGTCGGCATTGGCGCCGCCGTCCTCGAGCGGGACGAACAGGATGTCGAGGTCGATGGACATGCCGACCTCGGCCATGCCCTTGCCCTTCAGGTCGCGGAACACCCACTCGGTGTCCGCGCGCTGGGCGTCCCAGTCCCAGGCCTCGCCGGGATCGTTGAAGTTCTCGCGGCTCACGCGCCGGCCTCCTCGCGTTCCTGCATCTCGCGCGCGATGAGGGCGTCGGCATTGGCCAGCATCTTCTTCACGCCGCGGGCGGCCTGGCGGATGCGCTGCTCGTTCTCCACGAGGCCGAGCCGCACGAAGCCCTCGCCATACTCGCCGAAGCCGACGCCGGGGGCGACGGCCACCTCGGCCTCGCGCAGCAGGATCTTCGAGAAGGCCATCGAGCCGAGATGCGCGAAGGGTTCCGGCACCGGGGCCCAGGCGAACATCGTCGCGGGCGGCGAGGGGATGTTCCACCCGGCGCGCGCGAAGGCGTCGATCAGCACGTCGCGGCGGTTCTTGTAGAGCGCGCGGATCTCGCCCACGCAGTCCTGCGGGCCGTTCAGCGCGGTGGCGGCGGCGACCTGGATCGGCGTGAAGGCGCCGTAGTCGAGATAGGACTTGATGCGGGTCAGCGCCGCGATCAGCCGCGTGTTGCCGACCGCGAAGCCCATGCGCCAGCCGGGCATGGAATAGGTCTTGGACATCGACGTGAATTCGCACGCCACGTCCTTGGCGCCCGGCACCTGCAGGATCGAGGGCGGCGGGTTGTCGTCGAAATAGATCTCGGCATAGGCGAGATCGGAGAGCAGCCAGATCCCGTGCTTCTTCGCCAGCGCCACCAGGTCGGTGTAGAAGTCGAGATCGCAGACCTGCGCCGTCGGGTTGCTGGGGAAGTTCACCACCAGCGCCGCCGGTTTCGGCACCGTGTGATGCGCGGCCTTGTCGACCTCGCGCAAATACGCCTCGGGGTCGAACGCGCCGTTATGCAGCGCCGGGATGTGGCGCAGCGCGCCGCCCGCGATCATGAACCCGTAGGGATGGATCGGGTAGGACGGGTTCGGCGTCAGCATCACGTCGCCCGGCGCGGTGATCGCCATGGCGAGGTTGGCGAGGCCTTCCTTCGAGCCCAGCGTGGCGACGATCTCGGTCTCGGGGTTCAGCTCGACCCCGAAGCGGCGCATGTAATAGCCGGCCTGGGCCTTGCGCAGGCCCGGGATGCCGCGAGAGGTCGAATAGCGGTGCGTGCGCGGCTTCTGGACCGTCTCGATCAGCTTGTCGACGATGTGTTTGGGCGTGTCCTCGTCGGGATTGCCCATGCCGAAATCGATGATGTCCATGCCGCCGGCGCGGTACTCGGCCTTCAGCCGGTTCACCTCGGCGAAGACATAGGGCGGCAGCCGCTTGATGCGGTAGAATTCCTCGGGCTGGGAGTTGTGGCCCAGGGCGGGGGTGTCGGTCATGACGGACTCGCGAATGTTTCGGGCGCGGTTATAACGGCATTCTCGGCCAAGCACAGGCCGGTTTTCGGGCGCGCCTGCGGCCAATTCGGCCGATCTGCAGGCGATGCGGCGCCGTCCGCGCCAGGATCAAGGCCGCCGCGCGGGGCCGGAGCATGTCCGGCGCGCGCGACGCGGCTCGCGGGGCGATCTTCCTACCGGCTGCGCCGCCCCGCGTCGCGCAGCCGCTTAGCCTCGGCCTCGGTCATGATCGGGCCTGCCAGCGCCTCGGCGCGGGCGGCGGCGGCTGCCGCGTCGATGGAAAGCTCGGCGATCAGCGCCTGCCCGGCCGCGGGATCGGGCCCCTCGTCCGGGAAATCATGGTCGGCGAGTCGCGGCCAGGGGCCGTCCGGGACCTCCCGCGCCGTTTCCGGCAGGTCGTATCCGCCGAAAGCGTCTCCCGCGACGCCGCAGGCCGACAGGGCCGGGGCGCAGAGGATCAGCGCGATTCCCATGCGAATACGCCCGATACGCGCAAAAAACCCGCGCCCGTCGCGTGCGACGGGCGTTCTGCCGCATTGCGGCATGGCTGTTGCAGTGCAACATTCAACATGTCGCGCGGGCCTGTGGAGTTTGTGCGCCGGGCTGTTCTTCGTCATAATGGCGGGACCATACCGGCACGGCGTGCGCGGCGCCAGAGAGAACCCGGCCGCGCAACACGCTCGTCAGAAGCCGTCCGCGTCGGGTCGACAGCAAGGCGACTACGGAGGATACGCCATGAAGGACGACCAGACCGCCGCGCGCACCCCGAACGACATGGCCGCCGCGGCCGCTGAAGATATGGCCAAGACCGCGCAGGAAAGCGCGGAGACCGCCGCCGAATTCGCGCAGAACATGGCGCAGGTGGTGGAGCAGAGCCGCGACATCTGGCTCAAGATGCTCCAGAAGAACATGTCCGAGGACCACCCGGTCCACGGCGACCCGCTCAACACCATGCCCGCGTTCCTGGAGCTGCAGCAGACGCTGATGGCCCACCCGCAGGAGGTGGCCGAGCGCACGATGCAGCTGTGGACCAACCAGCTCGAGCTGTGGCGCCGCGCGACCATGTCGTGGTTCGGCGAGCCGCAGGCCCCGGTGGTCGAGCCCGCCCGCGGCGACAAGCGCTTCAAGAACGAAGAATGGCAGAAGAACCAGATCTTCGACTACATGAAGCAGAGCTACCTGCTCACCTCGAAGTACCTGCAGGACCTCTCGGTCGAGGTCGGCGACATGGAAGACCGCGACCGCAAGAAGGTCGCCTTCTACACCCGCCAGTTCATCGAGGCGCTGTCCCCGTCGAACTTCGCCGCCCTCAACCCCGACGTGATCGACGCCACGATCAAGCAGAAGGGCGAGAACCTGGTCCGCGGCCTGAAGATGATGGCCGAGGACCTGGAGCGGGGCAAAGGCAAGCTGCTGATCCGGCAGACCGACATGGACGCCTTCGCCGTGGGCCGCAACATGGCCCTGACCGAGGGCAAGGTGATCCACCGCAACAACGTGATGGAGCTGATCCAGTACGCGCCGACCACGGAAAAGGTCTACGCGACGCCGATCCTGTTCTGCCCGCCCTGGATCAACAAGTACTACATCCTCGACCTCAACCCCGAGAAGTCGATGGTCAAGTGGCTGACCGACCAGGGCTTCTCGGTCTTCCTCATCTCCTGGGTCAACCCGTCCGAGGCGCAGAAGAACGAGACCTGGGAAAGCTACATGCGCACCGGGCTGTTCGAGGCGATCGACAAGGTGCTGGCCGAGACCGGCGAGGACCAGCTCAACCTCACCAGCTACTGCATCGGCGGGACCATGTCCTCGACCGCGCTGGCCTACATGCGCAAGATGGGCGACAACCGGGTCAAGTCCCTGACCGCCTTCACCGCGCTGACCGATTTCGAGGACGCGGGCGAGCTGCAGGTCTTCGTCGACGAGCAGACGCTGCAGATCGTCGACGAGCAGATGGAGAAGGGGTACCTCCCGGCCGAATCCATGGCCAACGCCTTCAACATGCTGCGGGCCTCGGACCTGATCTGGGGTTACGTGGTCAACAACTACTACCTCGGCAAGGATCCGTTCCCGTTCGACCTGCTGTACTGGAACGCCGACAGCACCGCGATGCCCGCCAAGGTCCACCATTTCTACCTGGAGACCTTCTATAACGGGAACAAGTTCACGACGGGCGAGCTGACGCTCGGCGGCGTGCGCGTGTCCCCGGCGGATATCGACGTGCCGGTGTTCCACCAGGTGTCGAAGGAAGACCACATCGCGCCCGCGGCCTCGGTCTATCGCGGCGTGCTGAACCACACCAACGCCGACATGACCTTCGTCGCCGCCGGCTCGGGCCATATCGCGGGCGTCATCAACCCGCCCGCGGCCAAGAAGTACCAGTACTGGACCAACAAGGACCTCTCCTGCGCCACGTTCGAAGAGTGGATGGAGGGCGCCGAGGAGACCCCCGGCTCCTGGTGGCCGGAGTGGAAGAAGTGGCTGGCCCGCCGCTCGGGCAAGAAGGTCGACGCGCGGGTTCCGGGCGCCGTCAACGGGGCCCTGTGCGACGCGCCGGGCGAATACGTGGCGGTGCGCTTCGACAAGCGCTGAGAAGCGCGCAGGAACAGACGCAGAAAAGGGCCCCGGGCGTGATCCCGGGGCCCTTGTCGCATCCGCCGGACCTCTGAAGCTCCGCCTCAGCGCCGCCTCAGCGCCGCCTCAGCGCCGCCTCAGCGCCGCCTCAGCGCCGCCTCAGCGCCGCCTCAGCGCGAGACGGCGAGCAGCGTCCAGAGCGGGGTCTCCAGCACCGGCGTCAGCGCCAGCCCCCGCGCCTCGGCCTCGTCCAGCGCCCGCGCGCGGCTGGCGGTGTCGAAGGGGCAGACCGGCACGGCCAGCAGGTCGGCGCGGTCCAGCGCGTCGCCATGGATGTCGAACATCCAGATCTGCACCCCCGTCTGCGCCGGGGCCATGGCGGCGAGGCGCGCGACATTGACGATATCCGCCCCCAGCATCGTCCGCCCCTGCAAGTCCGGGCGCGCGGCGACGGCGGCGCGCAGATCCTCCAGAGTCTCGGGCACGCCGCCGACCAGCTTGCAGGCGCCGCGCAGCCGGTCCACCGGCCCCGGCGGAACCAGCATCGTGCCCGTCGGCCCCTCGGCGAAGCGGGTGAAGGCGATGTCCCCCGCCGGGCCGCCGGGCAGGGGCCGGATCGTCGCTTCCGTCCCCGTCTCCGCCATCCCCGCCGCGTGCCAGCCGCTGAAGGCCGAGCGGAAGTGATAGGCCGAAAGCTGCGCCCCCAGCGCCGCGGCGCAGAGCGCCATCACCCGCAGCGCCGCCGGGGCGGGCAGGCCCAGCACCAGCGCGTCCGGAGCCTGCCGCCGCATCGCCTCGGCCGCGGCGGGCAGCACGGCGGCGAAGGCGAAGGCGCCGGTCAGCTCGGACAGGTGGTTCTGCCAGGCGGTCCCGATCATCCCCGCCGCGCCCACGGCCCAGAGCAGCGCGTGGCGCCGCAGCCCCGCGCGCAAGAGGCTCATCCCCCCGATCAGCAGCCCGAGCGAGAGCAACATGCGGTCGGGCGCGGACAGGATGCTCGCCAGCCCCAGCACCTGTTCGGGCCGGTAGGCCGATCCGGCGACGCCCAGAAGATCCGCGACATAGGCCGGGATCATGGTCAGCGGCGCGGCGGGGTCGGCATAGACCAGCGCCGGGACCAGCAGCGCGGTCAGCGGCCCGGCGAGGGCGCTCGCCGCCGCCGCCCGGCCCCCCGCAGCGGCGAAGACCCAGGCCAGCCACAGCGGGACCAGCCCGGCGGCGAAGCTCGCCTTGATCCAGAACAGCGCGCCCATCGCGGCGCCGACGGCCAGCCCCTCGGCCCAGCGCAGGCCCGGGGCGCGCGGCCCCTGCGGCGGAAGCAGCATCAGCGCCATGACCGGCAGCGCCAGCGCCCAGCCCCAGCGGTTATAGGCCATGGCGAAGCTCTCGGACGAGGCGCCCAGCTTCGGCGTCAGCGCCATCGCCAGCAGCAGCGCGAACAGCCCCAACGCCAGCCCCGGGCCCTTGCCCAGCCGCGCCGCCCCCGCCAGCGCCGCCAGCGGGACCACGGCGGCCCCTGCCAGAACGTTGCCGAAGGCGAAGGAGGCGCCGAGCCCCAGCCCGAACCACTCCCGTCCCGCGGTCAGCATCGCCAGGAACAAGTCGCCCATCGGGGTGATGTAATCGACATGCGGCCGCTGCCCCTCGAGGCCGCGCATCGCCGCCTCCATCAAGTGCAGCATGTCGACCTCGAAGGTCGCGGCGGCAAGCGCCCCGGCCCCGAGCTCGACCGCCGCCAGCAGCGCCCAGGCGATCAGGAGCGGGACCAGCACGCCCCGGAAGGTTCCCGGACGCGGCATCGCCTCAGTTCCCCGGCGCGGGCAGGGCGGGCGCGGTCTCGAACACCTCCCACAGCGGCAGGGACAGCACGCTGGTCAGCCGGTCGCCGCGGGCCAGCGCCTCGTCGATGGCCTGGTTGCGGTTGGAGGTGTCGATGGCGCAGGTCGGCACCGCGAACAGCTCGGCCTCGGCGATGGTGTCGCCATGGGGCGAGTACTGCCAGATCTGCACCCCCTCCTGCGGCGGGGCGCCGACGGACATCCACATGTGGTTGACGATGTCGGCCACCAGGATCGTGCGGCCCTGCAGCGCGGGGCGGGCCGCGATCGCCTCCTGCAACGCCTCCTGCACCTGCGGGATGCCGCGGCGCACGGTGCAGTCCGGGAACTCCCGCCCGCCCAGCGTGCGGGCGCCGAGGGTGCCGAACAGCTCCCGCCGCCGCTGGTCGGGGGCGAGGTTCTCGGGCGCCGTGCGCGGCGGGACGATGGACTGCTCCGCCACCACCCCCGACAGCGAGGTCTTGATGGCGAGGTCCGGGGCCCCGAGGGCGACGAAGGGATGCTCGCGCAGGCCGTCCGCCTCGCGGTAGCCGACGAAGATCGAGCGGTTGAGCAGCAGCACCTGCTGCGCCGCCACCAGCGCCACGGCGACGGTCATCGCGCGCAGGGCGGTGTCGGCGGGGATGCCGGCCAGCTTCACGTCCGGGCGCACCGCGCCGATGACGACGGCGAAGACCGGCAGGCAGGCGGCCAGGCCGACCAGCCCGACCTGGTTGTTGCCGTAGTTCTGCCAGGCGATCAGCGTGGTCCCGGCCATCGCCGCGAACCACATCAGCGCGCTGCGCCGCAGGCCCGCCTTCAGCAGCAGCAGCCCCGCGACAACCCAGATGATGGCCAGCGGCGCGTGCACCGGCGCGGCCAGGATCGCCAGCGGCGGCGCCCCGGCCGAGGCGCGGATGTTGGAATTGCGCACGTCCATCAGGTCGCCGAAATAGCCCTCGGCCATGCCGATGGCGGCGCCGGGGCCGCCCGCGACGATGATCGCCGGGATCACGATCGCCGGGATGCCGACGAGGACCGAGCGCAGCGCGACCATGCGCCGCCCGCCCGCCGCCGCCCAGGCCAGCCACAGCAGCGCGACCCCCGCGGCATAGGTGATCTTCAGCCAGACCAGCGCCGCGGCCCCCAGGCCGATCAGCACCGCGTCCACCCAGTCCGCCGCGCGCCGGGACTGCATCCGCGGCGGCACGATCATCAGGACCGAGAGCGGCAGCGCCAGCGCCCAGCCCCAGCGGTTGTAGCTCATCGCCAGGGTCGAGGCCTCGTAATCGAAGCGCCAGGTCAGGGCGAAGCACAGGTAGAGGCAGAAGATCCCCAGTCCCAGCCCCGGCCAGAACCCGAGGCGCGAGCGCCCGGCCCAGACCAGCAGCGGCAGCAGCGCCGCGGCCACGAGGCCGTTGGCGGCGAGGATCGCGCGGTCCCAGTTCAGCCCGAACAGCTCGGCCGCCCAGGTCACCGGCTGGAAGCTGAGCCGCCCGAGCGGGGTGTGGAAGTCCACGTGCGGGACCTGCCCGACGGCGATCCGGCGGGCGCCGTCGATCAGGTGCAGCACGTCGTGGATCATCTCGGACATGAAGATCTGCGTCGTGCCCAGCAGCGCCGCGGCCAGGGCGGCGGCGACGGCCGAGAGGGCCAGCAGCAGCGCCCAGCCCGTCCCGGCGGCGATCCGCGGCGGCGGGCCGGGACGGCGCCCGGCCCCGGCGTCCGCTTCGGCGCCCCCGGCCCCGGCCCCGGCCCCGGCGGTCCCCCCGGGCCGCGCGTCGGCGTCCCCCGTCTCGGCATCCCCCGCCGCGCGGCGGGTGCGGCGGGTGCTCGCGGCGCCCGGCTGCGGTTCGGGCGCGGGGGGCGGCAGGGGCGTCTCGGCGGCCTCGTAATAGGCGGCGTAGTCGAGGATCGGCAGGCTGGCCGGCGCCTCGGTCCCGGCGGGCGCGGACCCGGCGGGCGCGGACCCGGCGGTCTCCCCGGTGCCCGGCCTTGCATCGCCCGGGGTCGCATCGCCCGGGGCGGGCGCATCCTTGGCGGCGCGGCCCGGCGCGTCCGCGGCTTTGTCCGAGAACAGGTTCATGAAACGCTCCGTTCGTCCGGGTCCGGGCGCCTTGATGTGCGGCGGCGCGCGGTCGGGGAAGGTATTGGCGGCCCGCAGGGGCCTGAACACCCCCGCACTATCAACAATTTTCCCTGACTCCTCCATGACAAGATTGTCCCGCGCGCCCGCGGGCGCTTGCCTCGGGGGCCGGGCTCGGCTTCACTGGCGCCGAAGGACCGCCCGGCCCGGCGCGCCCCCTCCGGGCGGCCGGCGGAAGACCGGGCGGCGGCCGGACAGAAGCCGGAGAAAAACGCATGAACATGACGGCGGACGCGCCGGGGGCCGAGACGCCGGAGCCCCCCCTCGGCGCACAGACCATCGAGGACACGGGCCTGACCCGTCCCTTCCTGGTGGAGCTTGTCGCGCGGGTGATGTACCGGCGCGGCGCCGACAAGCTGTCGGCGATCAGCCGCATCACCCGCCTGTCGGGCGCGGTGGTGGCCGAGCTGATGGAGGGGATGCGCACCGACCGGCTGATCGCGCCCCTCGGCCAGCTCGGCGGCGACATGCGCTCGGAGATGCGCTACGAGCTGACCGAGAAGGGCCGCGCCTGGGCGCTCGAGGCCATCGCGCGGCTCGATTACACCGGCCCGGCGCCGGTGCCGCTGGACCAGTTCAAGGCGATGATCGCCTCGCAATCGGTGCGCAGCCACCGGGTCGGGCGCGACCAGCTGGCCCGCGCCTTCGGCGACCTGGTGATCCCCGAAGGGATGCTCGACCGGCTCGGCCCGGCGGTGAACTCCGGGCGCTCGATCCTGCTCTACGGCCCGCCGGGCAACGGCAAATCCTCCTACGCCCACGCGCTGACGCGGGCGCTGGGCGGCGAGATCTACGTGCCGCACGCGGTCGAGGTCGGGGGCGAGGTGATCCTGTTCTTCGATCCGACCGTGCACACGCCGCTGGAGCCGCTGGACGTGGTGGACCAGGACGAGCTCGACGCGCTGGACGGCGCCGACCTGCGCTACATCCGCTGCCGCCGCCCGGCGGTTGTGACGGGCGCGGAACTGACGGTGGCGATGCTGGACCTGTCGTTCAACCCGACGACCCGGGTCTACCAGGCGCCGCTGCACATGAAGGCGTCCAACGGCGTGATGATCATCGACGACATGGGCCGCCAGCGGGAGACGCCGCAGCAGTTCATCAACCGCATGGTCGTCCCGATGGAGGAGGGGGTGGACTACCTCAACCTGCAATCGGGCCTCAGCTTCCAGGTGCCGTTCGACGCGCTGCTGATCTTCTCGACCAACATCCCGCCGCAGACGCTGGTGGATTCGGCCGGTCTGCGCCGCATCTACTACAAGATCCTGGTGGACCGCCCGACGCGCGAGGATTTCATCAAGATCTTCCTGCGCGTGGCCCGGCGCTACAAGGTCGAGGCGACGGAGGAGGTGCTGGCGCATCTGCTCAACACGCTCTACCCCAAGGCCGGGATCGGCTTCGCGGGCTATCACGCGCCCTACCTGATCGACCAGGCGCTGGCCGCCTGCGATTACCTCGGGGAGCGGCGGGCGCTGCGGGTGCCGCATATCAACGCCGCCTGGGACAACCTGCACGTGGACGAGAACGCCTGACCGCGGGGCCGGGGGCGGGGGCCGGGTCGCGGCGGTGAGAGGGCGGGCTCTCCCTCCCGCCGCCTGCCTCCGGTCGGCGCCGGCCTGCGGCCGGGCCTTCCTTCGGCGGGGGGGGGCGTTTGGGGGGGGGGGGGGGGGGGGGGGGGGCCCCCCCCCCCCCCCGCCCGTTTACGGGGAAGGGGGGCGGGGGGGGGGGTTGTCAGC